>JADGPY010000329.1 GCA_017882205.1 Chitinophagaceae bacterium | reverse complement strand
GTCTCACTACCAAAGTGTGGATCATAAGCCAGAAGCAAATTAAGGAAATGATGACGACAGAGATGGGTAAGATGAAAGATAAAAAAATGGAAAAGGATAAGTCGACTAAGGAATCGATGATGACCGGCAACTATTGTATCATTCTTGATGTAACAAATATTTCAAACGGAAAAGAATTCGCGGATACAAGTGCCAAGGTAGAAGTCGTGTCTCCGTCAAAAATAATATCTTCTGTTAACTTTATCCCCATGATGAATTATTTTGGCGGCGGTGTATCTCTCAATGGAAAAGGAGACTACCTGTTTACCATTAATCTGAATATTGGTATGGGCTACAAAACTACGCAGTTCAAGTACACATTAAAGTAAACAACATTTTGAATGTTGAACACAGAACTATTTACGCAAACACTCTGATGGAAAGATTATAATATGGGACTTACTGATTTTCTTAAGGGAATCTTTGTTGGTTTTGCAATGGCAGTGCCAATTGGACCCATTGGAATTATGTGTATCCGCAAGACACTTACCGAAGGACGATTACGCGGACTAATTATAGGTCTTGGAGCTGCAACTGCAGATTTACTTTACGGTTGCGTTGCTGCATTTGGACTTACGATTATTTCAAATACACTTATTAGTCAACGAATTTGGATACGACTGGTTGGAGGTGCGCTTCTTCTATTCCTTGGTGTAAGAACATTTCGTGCCCAACCTACTGATCCTAAGTTTAAAATCCATAGTAGTGGAATGCTCGGATCATACCTCTACACTGTTTTTCTCACACTTACTAATCCTTTAACCATTTTTGCTTTTATTGCTGTGTTTGCTGCACTTGGGTTAGGAAATGGGCTCGGTTATTTTTCTGCATCAGCTCTTGTAGCAGGAGTTTTTATTGGTTCAGGTTTATGGTTTCTGCTACTTAGTTCCGGTGTTACTCTTTTTAGAAAAAAGCTGGACTTAGTCGGGCTACGGTGGGTAAACAGAATTGCCGGTGCATTGATAATTATCTCAGGAGTTATTGCCATAGTGAGTTTGTTATGAATATATTTTACTTATATCGGAAAAGTTTAACTATGCTCATCCAATAGTGAATGCGGATTAAACCTTTCACATTGTTTATTATTCAACACCCGAAGGAATTTTCATGAAAGATTTCACCGGTTTCTTTTTATGGGTTTTCTTTTGGTCCGCATAAGTATTCAATTTGCCTTTAATGGCGTAAAGGATCTTGTATTAGATACAGGGTTTTTGCAAAAATTATTAAAATAAACTTTATACGGATCAATAATCCTATCCATACCAATTTTATCTAAATGATTCAACGAAAATGAATATATCTACAATACTTTCAGCAAGAATTAAAAAATACTGGCACATATTTGGTCCCGGACTTATAACTGGTGCAAGTGATGATGATCCTTCCGGGATTGCAACCTATTCACAGGCAGGCGCTGGTTTTGGTTTTGCAACTCTTTGGACTGCCATTATCACTTTCCCTCTAATGGCTGCTGTACAGGAGATGTGTGCGCGAATCGGTATGGTAACTCAAGAAGGATTGACAGGAACACTAAAAAAGAAATATCCGAAAAGTATTTTATATCTAATGGCAGTGGTCAGTTTTCCCGCTATTACACTCAATATAGGGGCAGACATTCAGGGAATGGGAGCCGTTACCAATTTACTTATACCCCAAATTCCAACTTTTGCTTTCAGCATAATTATTACGGTTCTAATTATTTTTTTTATTATCAAATTTCCATATACAAAACTTGCTGCTATATTAAAATGGCTTTGCCTTTCGTTATTATTGTATGTTGTTGTTCCTTTCCTGGTGCATGCGGATTGGATAAATGTTATGAAAGGTACTTTTATTCCAACGATTCATTTCAACAAAGGTTTTCTTGAGATACTCGTTGCCATTCTCGGCACCACTATTTCGCCTTACCTGTTTTTTTGGCAAGCTACTATGGAAGCGGAAGATATTTCACATAGCCATAAAAAAATCATAATCAATAAACGAATTTTAGACAACATGAAAATGGATATTGATTTCGGAATGTTATTTTCAAACCTTGTTATGTTTTTCATAATACTTACAACGGGCGCTGTTTTGTATAAAGCGGGTATCAGACAAATTGATACAGTAGGACAAGCCGCAAAAGCATTAGAACCATTGACAGGTAAACTTACTTATTTACTCTTTGCTGTCGGAGTAATCGGTACTGGATTTTTAGCAATACCTGTTTTGGCTGGTTCACTTTCCTACATTTTAGCTGAGACTTTTAATTGGAAGGAAGGGTTAGATAAAAAATTCCACGAAGCCAAAGGTTTTTATATCACACTTATAGTGTCGCTAATTGTTGGACTATCTCTGGATTTTCTCGGCATAAGCCCAATACAAGCGCTTATTTACACTGCTGTTTTGTATGGCTTAACAGCGCCGGTAATGATTGCCATAATTATCCACATTTGTAACAACAAAAAAGTAATGGGGAAATTTACCAACAAGAGATGGTCAAATGTTCTCGGAGGGTTGGCTCTAATACTGATGAGCGTTGCTGCCTTTGCATTGATTTATTTTCTGTTCAAATAGCGGATTAGTCATCCTAAATATTTAGTTCCTTTTTCATCCCTTTGCCTTATTGCGTAATATTATATTTCTACATAACATAATTCAATCGAATGGATAATCTTAGATATTTAAAGACATAACTAAAATGGAAAATGTAATTTCGCAGCAGTCCCCAAATGAACACCAGGAAGCAGAAACCATCCCGGAAAGTTTTTCAGAGAACATTCCTGATTCTCTATTTAATAAATTCTTTTTAGAAGTATATTCGCTTACAATTTTTACTTTGCGCTTCTTCAAAGAAGTTTTTAAACCGCCTTATGAGTTTAATGAGCTGATGAAACAATCTTTTCTGATCGGTTACCGGTCTCTTCCTTTGGTTGCAATTACGGGCTTTATAATTGGGCTTGTTCTTACTATTCAGTCAAGACCCACTTTGGCAAAGTTTGGAGCAGAATCGTGGTTGCCTGCCATGGTAGCAGTTTCAATTATACGAGAAATAGGACCGGTTATAACTTCGTTAATCTTTGCCGGAAAAGTTGGATCCGGAATAGGGGCAGAGCTGGCATCAATGAATGTAACTGAACAAATTGATGCGATGCAGGTATCATGCACCAATCCGTTTAAATATCTTGTGGTTACAAGGGTACTTTCTGCAACATTGATGCTTCCGCTACTGGTAATTTTTTCCGATACTATTGGTTTGTTAGGATCATTTGTCGGCGTTAACTTAAAAGGAAATGTAAGCACATACTTGTTTTTTTCTCAGATTTTTCAAAGTCTGGAATTTAATGATCTGTTCCCGGCTTTTATCAAAACTTTTTTCTTCGGATTTGCAATTGGACTTATAGGAAGTTATAAAGGATATAATTCTAATACGGGGACTGAAGGAGTTGGAAAAGCGGCTAATTCAGCCGTAGTATTTGCATCTTTAATGGTTTTTATAATAGACATGATAGCGGTACAAGTTACAAGTTTCTTTCAAAACTAAATTGAATAATGAGAAAAATGACAGCTAATACAACCTCTATAAAAACTGAAAATGATAATAAGCAAAACGGTCTTGTTGTTGTTGAGATGGAACATCTTAAGAAATCTTTTGGGAATATTCTTGTGTTGCGGGATATTAATTTGGTGATTAATAAAGGAGAAAACCTCGTTATACTTGGAAAATCCGGAACCGGTAAATCAGTGCTCATTAAATGTATTGTAGGATTAGTCGAAGTTGATGAGGGTAAGCTTGTTATACTTGGACAGAATATTTCTGAACTCAAGAATAAGGAGTTGATAGAAATACGTAAAAAGATTGGTTTCCTTTTTCAAGGTGGTGCCTTATATGATTCCATGACAGTTAGAGAAAATCTTGAATTCCCGCTTAAAAGACAATTACTTTCAGTACCAAAAGATACAATGAACTCGTTGGTAAAAGAAGCTTTGCAAAATGTAGGACTTGCTAAAGCAATTGATTTGTGGCCTTCAGAGCTTTCCGGTGGTATGCGGAAAAGATTAGGTTTAGCCAGAACGTTGATTTTAAAACCTGATATAATGCTTTATGACGAACCTACAACCGGGCTGGATCCTATAACATCAAAAGAAATAAGTCACCTCATCCTGGAAGTTCAAAAAAAATATAATACTACTTCCATAATAATCACACACGATATTGCATGCGCTAAACTCATAGCAAATCGAATCATAGTGCTCAAAGATGGAATTTGCGCTGCAGAAGGTTCATATACCGATCTAAAGAATTCAGCAGATGCATGGATACAATCATTTTTTGAATAATACATCAGATAAATTATCAGAGTAGATCAAATGAAAAAAAACACAAGTAGTAAAATCAGGCTGGGAATATTTACTTCCCTTGGAATCGCGGTATTCATTTTAGGAATATATTTTATCGGTGAGAGGCAGCAATTATTCAGAAGTACCTTTCGCGTAATCGGAGTATTTAAAGATGTTGCCGGACTTCAGGCGGGAAGTAACGTACGGTTCTCAGGTGTAAATGTGGGTACTGTAGATAATATTAGGATAGTTAGTGATACTTCCGTTAGAGTAGAAATACTAATTGATGAAAGCACTCGGAAGTTTATAAGGAAGGATGCGTTTGCAAGTATCGGCTCGGAGGGACTTATGGGAAATAAAATTTTAATCATAATTCCCGGAACAGGCGGAAAAAAGGAAATAGAAAACAACGATATTGTCGAAACAGTGGGGCCAATTAATATGGACGATATTATGATATCATTAAAAACTACTATTGATAATTCATCCAATATCACAAGTAATTTATCTAAGATTACAAGCAATATACAATCAGGAAAAGGAACAATAGGAAGGCT
>JADGPY010000328.1 GCA_017882205.1 Chitinophagaceae bacterium | reverse complement strand
TTGCCAGAATTGAAAGAAATATTGAAACCTTACCTTACAGACTGGCGAAAAAAGAAACAAAAAGATTTACTGAATCAATTGGAAGACGCTGCCAGTAAAAAGAAACTGGCGATTGGTATGAGGGATGTATGGCGTGAAGCTATGAATTATAAAGGGCGCCTGCTGCTGGTGGAAAAAAATTATATGTATGCTGCACAACACGGGAGCAGTGAGCAAGTGATTTATAAAGCCGAAGAACCATACAATAATTTTTCTTATATAAAAGATGCTGTGGATGATGTAATTGAAAAAGTGCTTGAAAATGGTGGTGATGTAGAGTTTGTAGATAAAGATGTATTGAAGGACTACCATCATATTGCATTGTTGCAATATTATTAAATAAAAAAAATAGTTTTATGAAAACAATACTTGTAGCAACCGATTTTTCTTCGGCTGCTTTGAATGCGGCTAATTACGCTGCAGACATGGCTTTAGCAATTAATGCAGATATGTTTCTGTTACATGTATATCAAATACCGGTTAGCTATGGTGAAATACCGGTAGTATTGAATGTAGAAGATATGGTGCAGGATGCTGAAAATGGTATAAATGAACTAAAAAAACAATTGATCCAAAAAACAGGCGGCAAACTAAAAGTCGAAACCGAAGTCAGGATGGGTGTTTTTTTCCATGAACTGAAAACTGTTTGCGAACGTATAAATCCATATACTGTTGTGATGGGCTGCCAGGGCTCAACAGCAACAGAGCGTTTGTTCTTTGGCGGTCATACAATATATGCAATGAAGCATTTGATATGGCCATTAATTACGGTACCACCTGAAGCTAAGTTTTCATCTGTAAAAAAAATCGGGATGGCCTGCGACTTTGATAGGGTAGTTGACACAACACCCATTGATGAAATTAAAATGCTGGTGAAAGACTTTAATGCAGAGCTCTACATACTTAATACAGGGACAAAAGAAATATTTAATCCCGAAGTTGTATTTGAATCAGGTTTATTACAGGAAATGCTTGTGGACTTAAAACCCAATTATCATTTCATCACAAATGAAAATACAGACGAAGGCATTATGGATTTTGCCGAAAAGAATCATATTGACTTGCTGGTTGTATTACCAAAGCGGCATGCTTTGCTTGATAGACTGATTCATAAGAGCCATACAAAACAATTGGTCTTGCATAGTCATGTTCCGGTAATGGCACTTCATCAGTAACCTTTCTTAATTAGTATTTAATGGATTCATATATAAAACAGTTCAAAGAAATCAGCATAACTGATATCGCAGCAGTGGGAGGTAAAAACTCATCTTTGGGTGAAATGTTTTCGAAACTTTCTTCAAAAGGTATTCCTGTACCCGACGGTTTTGCCACCACTGCTTTTGCTTTTGAAGAATTTCTTACGCAAAACTCATTGAATTCAAGGTTGTATGATTTGATGCTGCAATTAGACAAGAAAAATTATTCAAACCTGAAAGAAACAGGATTGAAAGCAAGAAAATTATTCCTTGATTCTGAACTGCCTCAAAACCTGCAGCTTGCGATTGTGCATGCCTATAAAGAACTATGCGGCGATAATTATTTTGAAGTAGCTGTTCGAAGTAGTGCTACAGCCGAAGATTTACCACAGGCAAGTTTTGCGGGGCAACATGAAAGTTACCTGAATATTAAAGGTGAAGCAGCTTTACTAAATGCAGTAAAAAAATGTTTTGGCTCTCTTTATACAGACAGGGCCATCAAGTATCGTGAGGATAATGGCTTTGCTCATGAGAAAGTTGCTTTATCAGTTGGTGTTCAGAAAATGGTTCGTGCGGATAAGGCCTCATCCGGCGTTGGTTTTACACTGGAGCCTGAATCAGGTTTCCGGGATATTATTCACATAAGCGGTGTATGGGGGTTGGGCGAAAATATTGTTCAGGGTACTGTAACCCCAGATGAGTTTTTCGTTTTTAAACCAACCTTATTACAAGGGAAAAATGCTATTATTCAAAAAAAGTTAGGCGAAAAAGCAAAGACAATGATTTATGGCGATGATGAAAATAATCCCGTTATCAATATTGCTACTCCAAAAGAAATGCAGGAACGATTTGTTTTAAACGATGAAGAGATAACGAAGCTTGCGAATTGGGCTTTGATTATAGAAAACCATTATCAAAAACCAATGGATATTGAATGGGCCAAAGACGGCATCACCAATAACCTGTTTATTATTCAGGCAAGACCTGAAACGGTTCACTCCCAAAGAAACCCATTACTGGTAAAAGAATATAAGCTATTGGATAAAGGTGAAGCAATAACACAAGGCGAAGCCATTGGCTCAAAAATAGCAACAGGAATAGGAAGGATTTTGCAATCTCCTGAAGAATCAGAGAAATTGCAACCAGGTGAAATTGTGGTTACTGATTTAACCAGCCCTGATTGGGACCCGATTTTAAAAAATGCCATAGCTATTATTACCAATAAAGGTGGAAGAACCAGCCATGCTTCTATTGTGGCAAGGGAATTAGGCGTTCCGGCCATTGTTGGATGTGGCGATGCAACTGATAAAATTATTGATGGAGAAATGATAACTGTTTCCTGCTGTGAAGGGGAAACTGGTTTTGTATATAAAGGGAAATTAAACTTCAAGGAAACAGAATTGGATTTTTCCAATATTAAAAAACCTGAAACTATCGAGGTTATGCTGATTGTAGGCGATCCCGATAAAGCATTCAAATTATCTTTTTACCCCAATGACGGTGTAGGATTGATGCGTATTGAGTTCATTATTACTCATGCCATACAGATTCATCCTATGGCATTGGTTAAGTTTAGTGAATTGAAGGATCCAGCCGTTAAACAAAAGATTGAAGAACTAACGCATCATTATCCCGATAAAGAAAAATACTTTATTGATAAACTGGCGCAAGGGGTAGCTACAATTGCAGCAGCCTTTTACCCGAAAGATGTTATTGTACGAATGAGTGATTTTAAAACCAACGAATATGCCAACCTCATTGGCGGTAAAGATTTTGAACCACATGAAGAAAACCCGATGCTTGGATTTCGTGGCGCATCGAGGTATTATAATGATTTATACAGAGATGGTTTCAGGCTTGAATGTGAAGCCATCCGGGAAGTGAGAGATGAAATGGGATTAACCAATGTAAAAGTGATGATTCCCTTCTGTAGAACTATTGATGAAGGCAATAAGGTAATTGCCGTAATGAAAAGATATGGATTAGAACAAGGCGTTAATAATCTTGAAGTATATGTAATGGCAGAAATACCAAGCAATGTATTGCTTGCCGCAAAGTTTGCAAAGATTTTTGACGGCTTCTCTATTGGCTCCAATGATTTAACACAACTCACCCTGGGTATTGACAGAGATTCTGCCATTATAAGTGATTTGTTTAGTGAACAAAACGAAGCAGCAAAAGAAATGATTGCCACGATGATTGGCAAAGCCAAAGTTGCCGGGGTGAAAATTGGTTTATGCGGGCAGGCTCCCAGCGATTTTCCCGAGTTTGCACAATTCCTGGTAGAGCAGGGTATTGATAGTATTTCTTTTAATCCTGATGCTTTACTGAAAGGAATTGAGAATATCAATCATGCAGAAAAAAATTTAGTTGCGATTCGAAAATGATTAGAAGAAAAGGTTAAAAATTAACGCTAAGGCTGATATAGTTCCGCAACAAGCTACAAAGTAAATAAAATCCGCTACGAATAAGCACTTGAATATTGATAATAATCAGTAATGACACTGATTGCATTCATTAAGCTAGCAAAGAAAAATTACAATATTTGCTTAAACTTGTGTATATTTTTTTAGTTTATAAATCAGGCAATTAAAATTAATTTATATGAAATCCTTTAATAAAATTAGTATTGCAATTTTGATTATTATTTCATTATCCGGATTAACAAATTGTGGTACCACTTCTTTTATATCTGCTGGTGTGCAATACACAAATCCTCCCTGGGCCCCTCCCTATAGCTCAGGAGTAAGATATTATTACCTGCCCGATATTGAAACGTATTACGATTTATCTAACCAGGATTTTGTTTACCTGGATAATGGACAGTGGTTATCTTCTCAGACACTCCCGTCCATTTATAGCACGTATGATTTATACAGTGGTTTTGCAATAGCGCTCAATTTTAATGTATATCAGCCCTGGATGCACCACCAGTATTATGCATCGAATTATCCCCGGTTCTATTACCGCAATCTTTACCGCAATGCAGAAATTACAACCATCAGGGGATTTAATGAAAATGAACGCAAGCCTTTTTACTGGAGACAGGAAGACAGGAACAAAAGAAATGATTTTAAGCAAAATGAGAGAGTGGAAAGAAAGCAGCAAATTATAACGCCGCCTCAAAAGTTCAATTATCATGGGAAAAACATTGGCCAACCTGTAAAAGTCAGGCCCAACATGAAAGAAAACAGAAAGGAAAACAATAAAAATGGACGTTCTAAATAGATCTGCCTTAAGTGCGAAATACAAGGCACAATGCTTATGTAGTATGATTATTTCTTGAAATAATCATACTACAAGCAGGCAGAAATTCATGGCATCAACTTTGTGTTTTAATTCTTATTAATATGCTACCGGCGAAGGGTTAATCTAACCTTTGCAGAAGAGGGCTCTGCAGTGAATCTCCCGGAATGTTGTAAATCTATTGTAAAAGAGGCATTTGAAAACTCTAACTCTAATGGTATTAAAAAATGGCTATAATAAAAGTATTGATATTCTTCGCAGCCCTGCACCTGTTGGCTCTTACCGGAATACATGCACAGGACACGTCCATAACCTCGGCCGGAATTAAGTGGACTTTACAGGAATGTATTGAGTATGCAAAAAAGCACAATGTACAAATCAATACATTCCGCTTAAGCCAGCAGTCTTCCCAGGAGGATTTACTGCTGTCAAAAGCTTCCAGGTTTCCTAACCTTTTAGGCTCAGCAGGCCAGTCTTTATCCCGCGGTAAATACCTTAATACGGTTACAGGCAACCTGCAGAATCAAATAAATCTTACAGGTAACTATTCCCTCAGTTCATCAGTTACATTGTATAATGGGTTTTATATCAATAATGATATTAAGCAAAAGGGTCTGCTGGTTCAGGCTGGTTACCTGAATATATTGGAGGGCGAAAATGATATTACGCTTCAGGTAACACAGGCATTTCTTAATATACTGCTTGTTAAGGAGAACATAGTCTATCTAACGGAGCTTTTAAGCACAACAGCCGAACAGGTTAAACGACAGCAGCAGTTATACGATGCAGGGAGTATTCCAAAAAAAAGCCTTGTACAAATGCAGGCGCAATATGCTACGGATAAATATAATTTGGTTATCGCGTACAATTCATATAGACAAAATATTCTCATACTAAAGCAATTGCTGCTTTTATCTTTAAATACCTCATTTGATGTATCGGCACCCGATTCGGTAAATGTGCAAAGAATGTACCCTGTATTAAGCGAGGTAGTAAATGCTGCATTGCAAAACAGGCCGGAAGTAAAGAATGGCCAACTAAACGTACAGGTAGCGGAACTTAATTTAGAAAAAGCAAAAGCGGGGCTAAGGCCAAGCTTAATTGCTAATGGGGCACTTTCTTCGGATTATGCCAGCAAGTCTGGTGCTTATTTCAGACAATTGGATAATAGCTTTTTCCAGCAATTAGGCCTTACTCTATCCATCCCTATTTTTAACAGGCGGGTAACCAAAACCGCGGAAGAAAAAAGTAGGATAGAGATAGCCCAGACTCAACTTGATCTTCAGAATACAAAAACAGTTTTATCGCAGAAGGTTGAGCAAGC
>JADGPY010000327.1 GCA_017882205.1 Chitinophagaceae bacterium | reverse complement strand
TTGGATATACTAATCCAATATTTGTTTCATACTTTTCATAACTAAAACTTAAAATTAGCTGTTGTAAATATAAATCTTTGCCATATATAGAATTTTTCGTTTGAACAAGTGGACTAATGGTGTTAAAGGCATTTTTGTTCACTAAAATTTGTGGAATCAAGATTATAAGAATGCCAATTAATATATAACCAAATTTAAGTAGAGGCTTAAATAAGGATTTCACAAATGTCTGTTTATCTGTATCAAGGAATAAAAAAACAATGACAGGTAGTAATGAAATTAGAAATATTGGTCTAATGTTTATTGCCATACCAAACAAAATTCCTGAGAAAAATAATACAATAAGTTTTCTTGAAAATAAAAAGAATACTCCCCATATTAATAAAATAATTGCCGGGAAATCTGAAAGAGGATAGTTAAAGTAATTCCTCCAAAAAATAAAAACTAAAACTCCAAAAAATAAAATGTTAAAGAATGAAATTTTTATTTCAGGATAAATTCTGGAAATAAGTTTTGGAACTAAGAATGCGATAAAGGAGGAAATATACAGAGCTGAAAATATTCGTACTATAAGTATTGGATCTAGTTGTAAATAATGATTTATATATTGAAGGGAAAATAGTATCATTGGAAACCACACTCCCCTGAGACCTTCAGTATAATTGAAAATTGAAAAATTGCCATCCTTTACAAAGGATGAACCAAATCTCCAATACTGTTCTGCATCATAATAAAAAATAGTTTTACCGGACGATATTAAATGAACAAAAAAAGCCATGAAGCATATTATGAATGCTGAAAAATATTTGTTGTTTTTTAAAAACTCAAGAAACTTTGCCATGTTATATTAAGTTTTATATTTTGATATTAATTTGTCTGAGCATCTCGTTAAAAGTGCATCACTTTTTACAAAGGACAATAGGGATATAAAAGCTATTCGTTAGCTTATCACTATTTCTTTTTAATAATATAACCCGGCCTGTTTTTAACCTCTTCATATATGCGCCAGATGTATTCGGCAATGATACCAAGCGCGAAAAGAATCAAACCGGAAAAAAAAGAGATAATCACCACGGTTGAAGTCCAACCCGGCATATTTTCTCCCCAAAAGTCTGGATTTCCCAATAGCCGGATATAGGTGTAAAACGCAATAATAGCAAGTGCAAAAAATGAAAAGAAAATTCCCAGGTAAGTAATAACCTTTATCGGCCAGGTGGAGCTGGAGAAGAATGTATCCTTAAATAACCTTATTTTTTTCGTAAGCGTCCACCTCGACTTAGTGTTAACCCCTTTTACCCTTTCATAGGCATAAAAATGTGGATTGTATCCTAAACGGAGGACTTCAATGATGCTTGAAGTATTTATTGCACGAATTCGTTTATTGATAATATCTATCAATTCGCGGTCGATAAAGAATAAATCAGCTCCTCCATCAGGAAATTTTATATCAGAAAGAGCATTGATGGTTTTATAGTAAACATTGGCAAACAGGTTGTTAAAAAAATTATCATTCCGTTTGGCACGATAGGGAATAATTACTTTTACGCCCTTTTGCCATAGCCTGTACATATCCACAATGGTTTGGTAGGGTTGTTGCTCATCATCAGGGATTGGCATAGCACACTTCCCATTACAAACACTTAAACCGGCAAAAATCGCATAATGTGAAGTGTAGTTTTTGCTTAGTTGATAAGCCTTTACATTGGGGTGAGCTTTTTCAAGTCCTAAAGCGATTTCATAAGAATTATCCTTAGAACCATCATCTAAAACAATTAGTTCGAACGGTATTTGTTCATTATCAAGTATCTCCGAAAGTTTTAGATATGCTTTTACTATACGATCGCCACTATAATATGACAATAGAATAAGGCTCAACATGATTTTACAGGTTTTAGAAGTTTATAGGAAAGCATAAATCATAGCCATTGAAACTAATGTGGTAAACAATGCGACCACAGAAAAGCCATCAAGTAATTTGATTAGATGTCTGTTGAACTTAATAAGCATTTAAAACTTTAATTATTTTGTTAACTTCATCATCTGTCAATACCGGACTAATCGGTAAGCTTAACACCTCGTTATGAATCTTTTCCGTTATAGGTAAGTTTAACCCATTCCATTCTTTGTAAGCAAGTTGTTTGTGCGGTGGAATAGGGTAATGGATCAGGGTTTGGATGCCGTTTTCGGTGAGGTATCTTTGGAGTTTATCGCGATTGGCAGTTCGGATGATAAAGAGGTGGAAAACATGGCTATTGCCAGTTGGCTGTTGGCTATTAGCTATCGGTAAAACCATGGCTGGATGTTTGATGTTTTCCACATAATATTGAGCGATTTCGCGGCGGCGGTGGTTTTCGGCATCTATGTATTTGAGTTTGATATCGAGGAATGCGGCCTGTATTTCGTCCAGGCGGCTGTTGATGCCCTGATAGTCGTTTACATATTTTTTTGTGCTACCGTAATTGGCTAAGGCGCGCACTATACGCGCGAGTTCATCATCATTGGTGGTTACTGCACCTGAATCGCCCAATGCACCGAGGTTTTTGCCCGGATAGAAACTATTACCATTAGCATCTCCTAAACTGCCCGACTTTTTTATATCATCATGTTTCCATGTGTTCCCAATGTGTAACTCAGAGTATCTTGCGCCTATGGCCTGGGCATTATCTTCGATAATCTTCAGGTTATACTCTTTGGCTATAATCTCGAGTTTTTTGCTCCAGCATAGCTGCCCGTATAGATGCACGACCATGATTGCACGGGTGCGGAGTGTTATGTGTGGTTCGATGAGCGAGATATCAAGATTGTAAGTATTGATATCCGGTTCAACCAGTACCGGTTTCATTCGGTTTTCGGTAATGGCAAGAATGGTAGCAATGTAAGTATTAGCCGGGACAATCACTTCATCGCCTTCCTGCATTACACCCATGTTGATATAAGCTTTCAGGATCAGTCGCAGGGCATCTAACCCATTAGCTACACCAATAGCATGTTTTACACCGATATAATTTGCCAGGTTAGCTTCAAACAGTCTTACCCTTTCGCCTTGCAGGTACCAGCCGGAATCAACAACTTCGGCAGCAGCCTGTTTGAGTTCAACAGCGTATTGAGCGTTTATTTTCTGGAGGTCGAGGAATTTGATCATACTAGAACGGGTTCACCATCAATAAGTTTATATACTCTTCCTGATCTTTCGGTAAGATCATTATTTAATACGATTCCAAGACGGGTAATGTAGCTTTTGTTGATTGCAGGATTACCATACCATACTGTGAAAGGAGGTACAGCTTTGGTGACAACGCTACCGGCCCCGATCAGCGCATATTTACCAATCACATTACCAGCTAAAATGGTCGCATTAGCACCAATGGATGCTCCTTCTTCAATGATAGTCTTTTCAAATGATTCCGGATAAACTTTTGATCTGGGAACCAAATCATTTGTAAAAGTGGCGTTTGGGCCGATAAATACATTATTACCAATTCTTAAACCATCCCACAATTGTACTCCTGATTTTATAGTCACATTATCCCCAATAATCACATCATTTTCAATAAAAACATTAAAGTTGATATTGCAATTCTTGCCGATTTCTGCAGCTTTCAATATTACGCAGTACTGCCAAATGGTAGTTCCTTCTCCAATATTGCCGGTTTGCACTTCAGAGGTTGGTTGAATCTTATAATTCATCTCTTGATTTTATATATTCTTCATATTCTCTGATATAATAATCAGCATTATATCCATGCGAAGTTAGTACCAGACAAATAGCACCTGAAGAAAACCCTTTTTCAGCAGCCCAGATGCCAGGCGGGATATGAAGCCCGTAATAGGGACGATTTAACATCACGGTACGCTGGGTTGTTCCATCATTCAGTTCGATTTCAAAGCTTCCGCTGGCTGCAATTAAAAACTGGTGGCATTCCTTATGCGCATGTGCGCCACGTCCTTCACCGCCAGGAATATCGTAGATATAGAAGATACGCTTAACATCAAAAGGAATTTCAATATTGTTTGTAACAGGAGTAATATTTCCAGCCCTGTCATGCAGCTTTGGCAGTTCAATCACTGAACAGTCGTAAACAGAAACTTTCTTTCTCATTTTCTTAAATCTAAAAATTCCTGATAATCACGGATATAATCATTTTCATCAAATGTAGTGGAACTTAATACCAATGCTAATGAATTAGTCGAGAAGTTCTGCATTTGCCGCCACAAACCTTCTGGCACATAAAGTCCGTAATAAGAACGATTTAACGAGAAAGTCTGTTTTTTTTTGCCATCATCTACAATCACATCAAAACTACCGGAAAGGGCTATAATTAATTCCTGCTGTTTTTTAAAAACGTGGCCACCTCTCACCTGCCCATCAGGGACGTCGTAAATCCAATAAGTGCGTTCAATCTCAAAAGGAATATGCTTTTCTGCTTCTATAAAAGAAATGTTACCTCGAAGGTCTTCAAATTTGGGTAGGTTAATTATACTAGCTTGCATTTGCTTTATTATTTGAAAAAATAGTTTTTTTATAGTATTAGATTTATTTTTATGGATCTGATAATTTAACAATTACAAAATTATCAAATAATATTACAGATCCTTTATTAGGCCACTTTGGCATATTATAGCAAATATTGTATGCCTTGTCATATTGTTCTTTATCAGCTACTACTAGATTTGATATCCCTAACGTTTTCATAAATAAAACCATTCTATGTGGATTACCATTATCCCAATAAAAAAAAGATGCTCCAAAAACATCATTATTAAGAAATAGTTCATTAGTTTCATGTTGATATCTACCAACAAAAGCCACTGGTATATTAGTTAGTTTCTCATTTATATCTAATGAACAAATACGTTCAGCTATTCGGTTAGCCATACCTCTATCTGCCTGTTCCGCAACATGACATGAATAGAACAAACGAGTTGTGGTATATACATTATTAATAAAAATGAATGCTGCAACAATTATTAGTAATCTCTGGATTATCTTTCCCGATTTTTGCGAAGCAAACCACCATAAACTTCCTAATAACAATGGCAATGCCAAAACAGTACGTGGATCCAAAGGAGATCCTATAACAAACATTAATATAAATGGTGATAATATAAAAATTTCAAGAATGACAACAGCAAAAACTTTGCGTAATAATCCATCTATTCTAAAAAATATATGATAAAGAATTATTGG
>JADGPY010000326.1 GCA_017882205.1 Chitinophagaceae bacterium | reverse complement strand
TTAAGTCCTTTATAAAGATGCAAAGTCGAATAAAGCATGAGGTTAATGGTGATTGCCGGCCATATTCCAAAAGCCGTTATGCAATTGAAAAATAATATTCCCCGGAAGAGATATTCGTATCCGGTAAGGTAAAGAATCCATCCTCCGGCAGCAATAGTAAGGGAACAGATGTTCCATTGCTGAAGGCGCATTTCAGGATACATTGCACGCAAATCTGCATTTTTGGCATTAAATAAATTGATAACAACCAACAAAATTGTGACTCCGATCAACCATACCCATAAATTAGATGAATTCCCCGATATTATTTTTATTTGTAAAGTCTTGACGCCGAAGCAAAACCAGACAAGCAAAGCCGGCAAGATTCCCAGGAGGACAAAACCAATGATCTTTCGTGCCAGAAAGTGTTTGGCGATCATGGAATTCGTCGTTTTCATTTCAACAGTGCCGATCCACTGCAAAGTGAAATAGTAAATATAGGATAGGATAACAGTGATGGCCATTGCGAATATTGCCTGTTGTTCTGAAGTGTTCATGGTTTAGTTATTTGATAGATTTGTTATTTTATAAATTTGATTGTCCATCAAGCCGAATCAATTGAAAAAGATGCCTGCAAATCATTATTGATGAGATTGTATTTATTGATATGCCATGCTAAAGAATCGTGGATAGCATTGTCAATTGGCAATTGAGGCAAACCCAATACCCTTGCAGCTTTGCCTCCTGAAAAGTAAGATTCGCTTGTCAATTGTCTTGAACTGGTATAATTGAATGCGACATCCTTTTGTGTTAATAAACTGATGAAATTTCCTGTCAACCCAAGCGTATTAAATATGAATCCCGGTACAGCGATTTTATGGCCGGCTTTTCCAAATACCCCAGTTACTTTATTATAGAATTCCGCATTGCTCAGATTATGCGCGGCAAGCAAGTAACATTCCCCAATAATTCCCCTGGTAAGGGAATTGCAGGTGGCAATTGCTACATCTCTGACATCAATAAAATTTTTACCACCATTGGGACAAAACCGTATCTGCTGCCGGATCAATTTTAATATCATTTCACAGGGCCCCGGATGGCTGCCATAAGGCCCGATCATAATGGCAGGATTGACGATCACGATAGGCAACCTTTTTTTTTCAATTTCAGCGAGCACCCACTGTTGTGCAAGATATTTGCTGTTTATATAGCCTGAGTTGAACCTGAAACCTGAGAATTCGGATAATTCGGTGCCAGGACATTCTTTACTTCCTCCCCCGAATGTGCAGCAACTGCTCACATAAACCATTCTGGTGATGTTTGCACGCTCAGCAGCTCTCACCATATTTTGAGTGCCCCTGATATTGGTATCTGTAAAATCTAAAAAACGAGTAAAGCCAAAAGGTGTTTGCGCAGCAGCGTGAATTACATTATCAAATCCTTTACATCCTTTATAAAGGTTTTGTTCATCCGATAGGTCACCTTCGAAAAGATCAATATCTAAACCTTTTATCCCGCTGAGATCAGACCCTCGTCTTACCAAAGCCTTTACCTTATGACCACGGAGAATCAATTCCCTTATAATGTTTGCCCCCAGTAGGCCTGTTCCTCCTGTAATAAATGTTTTCATGATTTTTGAATTTAAGTTTGATTTTTAAATGTTACGGATTGTCAATTCCTTTCTGCATGCTCTTTCCAGCAGCGTAAGCCTGATGGATTCCGGTAACCACTTTATAAGAAAACGATTCAGTTTATTTATAAATCCGGGTACGATAACTTCTTTTCCGTTTTCGGCGGAAGAAAGGGAAATGCGGGCTATTTTCCCGGCAGTCAGCAGGCCGATTTTCCCAAGAACTCCTTGTTTCATGATGCGCAAAGTGACATCAGGGTTGGTCACAATCTGTCCCGGGTTCACCACAACAACCCTTACACTTGTGTTTTGCAACTCCTTACTCAGGCTCCTGGAAAACGAATAAATAAAAGCTTTTGAAGCTGGATATATCGTTTTATAAGGAATAGGTCCGAATGCCGCCATACTAGAGATATTCAAAACAAGTGCTTTTTTGTGAAGCATCAGTTCGGGCAACATTAGGCGGGTGAGCATGGTTGTTGCTCTAATGTTGAGGTAAATAATTTTATCAAGGTATTCGCAGGTAGCGTCGGTAAACCGCGAAGTCCCGCCGATCCCGGCATTGTTCACTAATTGGTTTACCGAGAAATTCCCGGTTACATATTTTACAAGATCATCCAGGGCGGTTTCGTTTGTCAGGTCACATTCGAGGCTGATGGCCCTGATCCCATACAAATAGGTTAATTCCTCGCACAATTGATGGAGGTTACGGCCAGGCAACGCAACGAGGATAAGGTTTTGGTTTCTTCGGGCAATTTCAATGGCAAATTCCTTTCCCAGCCCTGTGCTCGCACCAGTTATTAAAGTAAAGACCGGTTGGTTTTCAATGGGTTTCATAAGGCATTTGGGTTTATAGATATTTTGTGACGGATCAATGAAATTGAAAAATAATATGCAGCAATCGCCAAAGGGAATCCAAGAGTGATACCACCTGCGATCAAACTCAAAAATACTTGTGGATTCGTGAAAACTATTTCATAAAAGGTTCTTATCGTAATTGGCCAGGAAAAATTGAACGCCGCATCCGATCCAATTACTGCTTTGCCAATGATAAAGGAGAACCCATAGAAGATAGGTGCTGTAAGGATATTGATATGCAAGACTCCGATAACGGCTGCTGTCCTGTTCAATTTAAATATAAGTGTCAATGCTATTGCAATAATGATCTTTATGCCAATAAATGGGGTGGCAGCAAGAAATACACCCAAAGCATAACTCATCGATATTTTATAGGGTTCAGCCTTTATTAAAGTAAGTTTGTTTTTAATACCGGTAAGTTTGTTTGTCAATATTTTTCTAATTGTTTTCATGATTTTGTGGTTTTATTTAGAAATACTTATTACAATATCCCTCAAAGCATTCATTGTATTCAGTAGGTTTTTCTGGATTAAAGGGTCAACTATCCAGGCAGGGAATTTTTGCGTTTGCTTCGAACAGACGTAATATTCCACGCATGTTCGTCCAGGTGTAAATTGGGTTATGATCCATGTCCCGTCCAAATGCGAAATACGCTCGATGCCATTGTATGATTCGAGAATGCCGGGAACGCTGACTAACGTAATGACCGTTCTGGATAAATCATCGTTAGCGTGGACTTCATATTTTAAAATGCAATCCTGATTGTTGAGCGGCCACGGAATAGCGAATTGAACATAAGAATACCATTGATTTGAATTGATGGTCTTAACCCGATAACAGGTCTTGGTCGCTTTCATCCACTTCGTGTACGACTTATCATCCCGTAGGACCGAAACGACATTCTCAGCAGGACAATCAAGCATAAATTTAGCTTTGAGCTGGCGTGCCGAAGTAGTATCGTTTACTTTGATCCATCGCATATATATTGAGATATTGTCATCGCTCCTGACAAGCGTAAATTTGTTGTTCACTTTATCGGACGAAGAAAATGCTGATAAATTGTTGTCGGGCGATTCCATGCCTAAGCCGCTGTTAAACGTAAAGTGCAAAAGGATTAGCAGATATGTTATTTTTGTTTTCATGACGATTAAATTTTATGAACCAAAATTAATCCCGCCGTTAGGGGAACTGAAACGGTTATTTGCGGTAGCAAAATCTGCTTTGGCAAGAAATCATTTTTCTGGCCTTTAATGGATGAAAAAACTTTATATTCTCGTGAAAATGCAGGATATATCCATCTGAGCAGTTGCCTTATTTCAGATTCTGCAAAATTGAATCAATGCTTTTGCATATAATGCAAGAAAATAGAAAGTACTTTTTTTGATGAAAGCATTGATCCTTAAAAATTATTAGAACTATATTATCCGAATCTCCAAAATTTTAAAAGTCAAAATTTGAGATGAGACGTGGATTGCATTATTGACAAAGAAAAACAGCAAGCGTTGCAAAATCCTTTAATAATCCTGATTTTATAAAAAGTTACCTTTCCGCAATTTTGATAATACCATTTGAAGTTCTTTCTCCAGAATTAAATTAAATTTGCGCTACAACAAATTATGATTATGAACATCATCATTATCAACGGACCAAACCTGAACCTATTGGGTAAGCGCGAACCTGCAATTTATGGGAATCTTTCTTTTGAGGACTATTTATCTCAATTAAGGCTAAGTTTCCCGCATGTAAGCATTGATTATTTCCAAAGTAATGTGGAAGGCGAGTTGATCAATAAACTTCATGCAACAGGTTTTTCCTACGATGGTATTATTCTGAATGCAGGAGGATATACACATACCTCAGTCGCCATTGGCGATGCCGTTAAAGCCATTGAAACGCCTGTGGTGGAAGTCCATATAAGCAATGTTATGATAAGGGAGCAGTTCCGCCATATATCTTATATTTCGGCGGCGGCAAAAGGTGTAATTTCAGGATTTGGGCTCGATAGTTACCGATTGGCCCTGCTCAGTTTTCTGGAGGAAGGAAAGAAGTAAGGTTCTTTGGGAAGTTTGTAAGTTTGAAGGTTTGAAGAGTTTGAATGTTCGAATGTTTTAAGGTTTGAATCCGCTCCGAAAACCAGAGAAAAGAAGAACTGCCACTAAGACACCAAGTCACCAAGTTACACAAAGGATTGAAATATTATAGTCTGTTCTTGGTGAAACTTTGAGCTTTTGAGCCTTTGAGCCTTTGTGGCAAATAAACTTTACAGAGCAGACTCAAAGTTTGAAGAGTTAATACTTTTAAAACTTCATTTCGTTAACTTGTGGTAATGAATTACGGTGTCAGATTTTTACCAGTCGCAGGCCTACGATTCCTGTAATAATCATCAGGATGAAAAGGATCTTTAGTAAGTCGCGAGATTCATCGAACAGCAGTATACCCAGGATAACAGTCCCAACGGCGCCGATTCCTGTCCATATCGGATAAGCAACACCCAACGGTAGTACTTTAAGTGCCGCTGAAAGCAGCAATATGCTGGCTGCCATCGCCACAACCACAATTACAACTGGCCATAAGCGTG
>JADGPY010000325.1 GCA_017882205.1 Chitinophagaceae bacterium | reverse complement strand
CAATAGTATGCTGTAAAAGGCTTTTTCCTTTGTATAATAATAACTGTTTAGGCGATCCTAATCGCTGAGAACTGCCAGCAGCAAGTATTATCAAACCAGTCATAAATTATATTGGTTATTACTCTATTAATCCAATCTCAACTGCAATAGCAGCAGAATGTATGGGCGTAGTTTTTTCTTTCAAAAACGATGCATCCCTATTGGATAATACAGCCTTGATTTCTGAAATAATAGATAATGCAATTTCTTCTGAGCTTTCAGCGCCAATGTCTAACCCGGCAGGGCCATAAATATTTGATACATTATCTTCCATCTTAAGTATGCCATTCTGCTCTAATTCCCCGAGCATCTTATTCAGCTTCTTTTTTGGACCCAAAACTCCAATATAAGCCAAATTAAAAGGGATTAACTGTTTTAGTATGGCAATATCATAATGGTAATTGTGTGTCATCAAAAGAGCAATTGTCCGTGAATCAGGATTAATAACAGAAAGAATTTCTCCAGGTTTAGACACTATGATTTTCTTTGCTAATGGAAACCTTTCTTTTGTTGCATAGTTTGGGCGGCCATCAATAATTACAGTTTCCCAACCCAGGATATCCGCCATCTGGCATAAAGGAATACTATCATTTCCGGCACCAAATATAAAAATAGAGATAACAGGCTCCAATAATTGAAAGAATGCATGAACCTGATTTTCGGTTTCATATTTTTTAATTATGGAAGTGTGCGAACTCAACGATTCCCGGGCATCATCAATTAACATTTTTTCAAGGCTTTGGTCAACTAATGTACCCTTTACTTTTCCGGTTTCATTTATCAATAAACAGGTACCTGGCTGAGTTGTTTTTTTGTCAAGCCCAAAAACGGTGACCAGCACAGCTGTGTTATGTTGCAGAAAGAAGATGTTTAATAGTTCAATAGGATTGTTAATATCCTTATCAGTAATAGGTTCAATAAGTATAGAAATGATTCCATTACATCCTAACCCAATACCTAAGCCATCATCTTCATCAGTTGTATCATAGGTTACCAGTACTGGTTTATTTTGAACCATGGAAAGCTGAGCTTTTCTTAAGGCATCTCCCTCAAGGCATCCGCCACTAATCGCTCCCGTTAGTCTTCCATCTTCAGTGACTAACATGCGGGCGCCTGGTCTTCTATAAGCTGATCCCTGAACATGAACAACAGTAGCCAATGCAGTTTTTTTACCCTCTCTACTGGCTTCGGTGTATGCCCTGATGATATCCTTTAATTCTTTCATTCAATGGAATAATTAGAGCAGTTTATCTGGTGTAATTGGTAATTCACGAACTCGTTTTCCGGTAGCATGATAAATGGCATTTGCTATGGCGGCTGTAATTCCTGTGATCCCGATCTCACCAATTCCCCTTGCACCCATGGGGCTGATATATGGATCTGGCTTGTTAAGGAATTCTATATGAAATTCAGGCATATCAGCATTAACTGGTACACGATAATCTGCCAGGTCACGGGTTACGACGCGTCCATTGTTAGGATCATACATTGTTCCTTCCATCAATGCCATTCCTATTCCCCAGATCATTCCTCCCATAATTTGATTTTCTGCAGTTTTGGGATTTAGTACAGTGCCGATATCCATTACCCCAACACATTTAGATACGCGTACACTTCCCAATTGAGGGTCTACCAACACTTTTGCAAACTGGGCCCCAAAAGATTGAAATGAATATTTTTTCCTATCCACTTCTTCATCCTCTCTTGCAAAACGATTTGGATTTGGTTCCTTGTTCGGATCACGGTTGGAAGGAGTTATGTTCGCTTCTCCTTCCATCATGTCAACTTTTAATCGACTAATGATCTGGCCATATGTCTCACCTTTACTCTTGTCACTCTTCAAAAACAAACGTCCATCCTCAACTACTATTGTTTCTTCTGTTTGCCCAAAAAGCGGAGATTTTTTATCTGCGATGGCTTTTTGTATGATCTTACTTCTTACGTCAAGGGCCGCAGCTCTTACTGCAGGTCCTGCCGTTGCTGCAGTTTGAGAACCGCTGGAATTGGGGCCTCTGGGTAATATGGTATCTCCAAGTTTTACAATTACATTATCCATAGACATTCCTAAAGCATCTGCAGCTGTTTGTGTCAAGATGGTATAAGTTCCTGTACCAATATCCTGGGTACAACATCCTGCCACTGCATGCCCATCAGGATATACCCGAACCTTTGCAGAAGCGGATCCTCTGTTCCCGGCATAAACTGCTGTTGCCATTCCATACCCAACTAAATATTTTCCCTCCTTCATTGAACCAGGGGTAGGATTGCGCGCAGACCATCCCATAATTTCTGATCCTCTTTGGTAGCATTCTTTTAAGTATTTTGAAGACCACGGATGCCCGTTTTGAGGATTGGTTTCTGCATAATTAGCCAAACGTAATTGAATGGGATCCATCTTTAATTTATGAGCTAGTTCATCCATAGCTACCTCAAACGCATAGGTTCCGGATGCTTCACCAGGCGCCCTGGTTGGACATGGAGTTATCTTGTTTAGTTTTACCAGGGTATGAGAGACATCAACATTCGGACTCTCATATAAAAATGATGAAGATCTACCCGCCTGTTCTAAAAATTCATCAACAAAAGATGTTTCTGCATTTGTTGCATGTCTTATAGCTGTTAATTTTCCATCAAGACTGGCTCCTAATTCTATTTTTTGTATTGTACGTGAACGTCGGCCATTGGAAGTAAACATTTGCATACGATCAAGCACGATTTTTACAGGACGGCCTACCTGTTTTGCTGCTATGGGGGCAAGCACAGAATGTGCCCAGGTAAATCCTTTGCAGCCAAACCCTCCACCCAGGTAAAGACAAATTAACCTAACCTTGTCAGCCCCCAATCCCAGCATGCCAGCGATTAGATTTCTACTGCCATATACAGCTTGGGTTCCATCGTAAATGGTAAGTTGATCATCGGTCCACTCAGCTATTGTGGCTTGTGGCTCAATCGGATTATGATGATAAACAGGGGTACTATAGGTTTCATCTATTTTTACTTCCGCATTCTGTAATCCCTGGTTGATATCACCTCTTGAATATTGTGACCCTCCTTTAGGTTTATATGCTTCTGCCATCGCCTGTTCAATTTCAACCACCGGATGTTCTTCATCATAATCCACTTTTAAAAGTGCAGCACCATGTTGTGCAGTCTCAAGAGTTTCTGCAACAACTATAGCTATATGCTGACCATCATAAAATACTTTGTCGTTTTGCAATGGCAACAGGTCTTTTTCAGCCCATCTACCGGAGCCCGGAACAGTACTCACCTGCAATTTCATTGCATTTTTATAGGTTATAACAGCCAATACTCCAGTTAGCGCTTCAGTATTCGTTGAATCGATATTCTTAATCCGACCTTTTGAGATTGTACTTTGCACAGTAACCCCATAAGCAAGATTTTTGAGCTCAAATTCCGCAGCGTATTTAGCGGCTCCTGTTACTTTGAGTCGAGCGTCTACGCGGTCAACCGGTTTTCCTATTAGTTCATTCATGATTTACCTCCAGTGGTTTCCAAAGCTCGAATAAGGGTGCGCTTTGCTAGTTCAATTTTAAAGGCATTATATTTTTGTGGTTTAGCATTCTTAAGCGCTTCATCAGCGGCAGCCTGGTACGATTGAGCATTATTCGGTGCTCCTTTTAAAATTTCTTCAGCCTCGTAAGAACGCCATGGTTTGGTACCTACACCTCCCAGGGCTATCCGGGCAGATCTAATGATTCCGCCACTAATGTCTAATAGAACAGCAGCACTCGTAATGGCGAATTCAAAAGAGGCTCTATCCCTTACCTTAAGATAATGAGAAGAAAGGCCAGAAGAAATTCCGGGAAGATCAATACCCGTAATCAGTTCATCCTTCTGCAACCTGGTTTCTATGTCGGGAGTATCACCAGGAAGTAAATAGAAATCCGTAATTGGAATTTTCCGTTCGCCTGCAGGTCCCTGAACTAAAATTGTAGCATCCAGGGCAGTTAATGCTACACACATGTCCGAAGGGTGAGTAGCAATGCATTTATCGCTGGTTCCAAGAACAGCATGGCTCCGGTTAAAGCCATTAATTGCGGGGCAACCAGAACCAGGTATCCGTTTATTGCAGGGAAAAGAAGTATTGAAAAAATACGGGCATCTTGTTCGTTGCATCAGGTTACCTCCAACGGTTGCCATATTCCGGATTTGGGCCGAGGCACCTGAAAGCAGTGCTTGTGACAATACGGGATATTGTTTACGAACCAACTCCGCGTAAGCAAGATCGCTGTTGCGAACCAGCGCTCCAATGCGCATTCCACCATTAAGATGTACTTCAATTGTAGTTAACTTCAAATGGTTTATATCAATTAGTTCCTGTGGAGTTTCAACGTACATTTTCATCAGGTCAACAAGGTTGGTTCCACCTCCTATAATCTTAGCTTTGCTATTACCAGAAAGGGCATTGATACCTGAGATATTATCTTTTACCTCTGTAACTGAAAATGGTTGCATGAGTATTTTATTGAATTATTAGCCAATGTTTCCTACCTCGTGAATAGCATCTACAATATTTTTATAAGCCCCGCAGCGGCATATATTACCACTCATTAATTCACTGATATCACTCCTCGTTCTTGCATGACCTTCCTTTAATAATCCAACAGCAGAACAAATTTGTCCGGGTGTACAATAACCACATTGAAATGCATCATGTTTTATAAAAGCCTCTTGCATGTGGTGAAGTTGTTCGCCATGTGCAAGCCCTTCGATGGTGGTTACCTCTTTGTTATTGCACATAACAGCAAGAGTGAGGCAGGCATTTATCCGTCGGCCATTTATTAAAACAGTGCATGCTCCACATTGGCCCCTATCGCAACCTTTTTTACTTCCTGTTAAGGAGAGATTTT
>JADGPY010000324.1 GCA_017882205.1 Chitinophagaceae bacterium | reverse complement strand
CCAACGCCATATATCTTCCATGGCCTGGTAGCATAGATTCCTTCACTATTTACAGCCATCCACTTTGTAATGCCATCTAAAACCGTTAACTCACTGCTATCAAGCATTCCACTTGCCGGCAGCGGAAAGTTGAGCATCAGGTTACCATTACGGCTTACAATATCTACCAATAGATCAACTACAGTTTTAGGAGTTTTATATTTACCAACCCTGTCTTTATTATAATGCCAGTCGCCGATACATGTATCAGTTTGCCATGGTTGCGGCCAGATGCTATCTACAACCCCTCGCTCAACATCAAATACGCATATCCCTGCCTGTGAGTCTTTAGGAAGCTTACTTGTATACACTGCCTGCGTTTTATTACTGCGTTTAGGCGCCTTCCTGTTATACAGATTTGCAAGCATATCTAAACCATATTGTTGAAACGGAAGATGTCCATCACAGTAAAGCAAATCAGGTTCATAATTATCTACAAGATCATTGATTCTCTCAAACCAGTGTTTTTTCCATTCCTCAGAAATGCCATCTTCGGTCCAGGGAAGCTTAAGATAAACTTCTTTTGAATCACCATACAGATCTGCATATGTAGGATCAGCTCCATCATAAGGAACTCCGGCCAAAGGGCCATCCTTATCACTTCCTTTACTAACAGAAAACCACTTAGGGCTTATCCATAAATGATCGCTGATGCCAAACTTCAATCCATGTTTATGTGCAGCATTCCGAAACATTCCAACGATGTCTTTTTTTGGACCCATCTTTACTGCGTTCCATTGATTATGTTTTGAGTTCCAGAGATCAAAATTATCATGGTGTGCACCCATGGTCATAAAGTATTTTGCCCCTGCATTCTTGTATAACCCCAATAAATAATCAGCATCAAATTTTTCTGCCTTCCACTTTTCAATGGTATCCTTATAACCAAATTTAGAAGGATGACCATAGTGCTCCACATGATATTTGTATTGCCTTTGGCCCTGGATATACATGTTACGCGCATACCAATCGCCTGCTTCTATGGCGGATTGCGGGCCCCAATGCGCCCATATACCAAACTTTGCATCCCGGAACCAATCTGGTATTTTATATGCTTTAAGAGACTCTATGGCTCCTTTGAAGGGTCCAGGGGCTGTATTACCTTTTGGAGGAGTAAATGCAAAAGATGGATCAAGCCTTAGCGCCGGCAATGCAACTGCCAACGTTTTTATCAAGTCTCTTCTGGATATAGGCATGATGGGAGTTATTAGGAATTAAAATTAGCGAAAGATAATTAAACAGTATAGGTTCTATATGCTGGCTATTATAGTATGATCGCATTATTATATACTCAGAACGTATATTCGAAAACACATTCGGGAATTCGATCAAAATTCTCTGAACTATTTATTAAAACAACCATTTTTCCTATTGAAATGTCTGATTCTATCGCTTTGCTATTTGATTATCGTCAGGAAGCAGATTACGATTTGGATGAAGATATTGCGCATGAAGAAGCATTAAATCTAATTACTAAGGCAACTGAATCCTACTTGCTTGCGAAGCAGTACTTTCAAAAACTTATTGGTGACTCAAGTTTGTAGACTGAGTGGGTTTGCAGTAGAATTCACTAAATAATGGAAATTAGGCCACTTGACTGGCGCAATTAATGTAAATTAGGACATTGGGGTAGCTTTTTTAGAGTTTTAGACTAATTATATTCGGTTATCCGAACCTCAAGGGATGGGTTACAGTTTCTTGGCACTTCCCTTACAGTAGCTTTACACTTTGCTTATTGGAGCATGAGTATCTAACGGTTATTCAAAATAATTTGCAGAGATATCCAACACCTATAGAGGTGTTGGATATCTGTTATATTTCTGTCGTATATCAGTTGAAGATTCATACTCTGGTAAGCAAAGTGTAAAGGTATTGTAAGGGAAGTGCAAAACTTCTTTGGTGAACCAAAAAACAAGGTAACCTTAATAGCGCTGTTCGGTATTGATCTATTGGGATAGCACCAATGCATTTGGCCTCAACTCTTATTAAAGATATTAATATACGTTCAATTTCCCCCATAAACCAGTTCTACATTTACCAAATATATTGTTTATTGAACCATGACAGTACATGACAGGCAGTAGGCCATGTACTTTTATCTTTAATTTCCTACCATTCATCTTAAAGCGAGCTATACATGGGTGTTATCCTTGGAATTATTTTTCACTTTATTGCCGGGTTCGCTTCTGGAAGTTTTTACATGCCTTACAGCAAGGTGAAAGGTTGGAATTGGGAATCTTTCTGGTTGATTGGTGGATTGTTCTCATGGCTTATAGTTCCTCCTTTAGCTGCGTACCTTACCGTTTCCGGCTTTGCGGATATCATTTCACACACCTCTACCATTATTCTTAGCAAATCATTTTTGATGGGCCTCTTATGGGGTGTTGGTGGATTGATGTATGGTCTTGGAGTTAGGTACCTCGGCATGAGCCTTGGTAATTCTGTAATCCTTGGTTTCTGCTCTATCTCGAAAAGGGGTAATGATTTTCTAATTTGTCAACCCGCTTTTTTTATTACATCTTAAAGCCGGATCCAGATGGATTAAAATGATTGTTGTATGAGAAAAGTGAAGCTACCTATACTTTTTATCAGTGTGCTGTTAAGCAGTTATTTTAATTATTCGATTGCACAAACCAATCAGCCTGCACATTTTGATCTGAGCTGGGTTCCTAAAACAGGGGCAAAACAATTTCCATCTTCCCTAAAATTATATAAGGTAGATGCGGTAAGTGATAGCATTCATGTTATCACCAAAAAAATACAAGCAACTATAGATGAGTGTGCAAAGAATGGAGGCGGAATAGTAAAATTTGCACCCGGCATGTATGTTACAGGTTCCATTTTCTTGAAGCAGGGAGTGCATCTGAAAATTGATAAGGGTGTTTTAATACTTGGATCTCAAAGCTTCCATGATTACCCTGAAATTGATACACGTATTGCAGGAATAGAAATGAAATGGCCTGCTGCATTGATAAATATCATCGATGTAAAAAATGCTGCAGTAACGGGTGATGGAATTGTTAATGCAAGAGGGAAATTTTGTTGGGACAAATATTGGGCAATGCGTAAAGACTACGATGCAAAAGGCCTCCGCTGGATAGTTGATTATGATGCCAAGCGTGTAAGGACTCTCCTGGTTCAAAATTCATCTCAAATCACTTTAAAAGGAGTAACCTTTAAAAATGCAGGTTTCTGGACGGTGCAATTATTATATTCTCATAATATAACTGTGGATGGCATTATCATTAGAAACAATGAAGATGGTAGTGGGCCAAGTACAGATGGAGTTGATGTTGATTCATCTACATGGGTGATGATTGAGAATTGTGATATTGATTGCAATGATGATAATTTTTGTTTAAAAGCAGGTCGTGATTGGGATGGGCTTCGCGTTAACAGGCCAACAGAATATGTGGTAATAAAAAAATGTATTGCCCGCAGGGGAGCCGGACTTGTAACTCTCGGCAGCGAAACTTCCGGTGGCATCAGGCATATACTCGCTACCAATCTTTCTGCAAAACATACCGACAATGGATTAAGAATAAAATCTGCGTTTACCCGCGGAGGTGTACTTGAAGATATCCACTTTACTAATTCTGTATTGGACTCTATCACCAATGCCTACCAGTTTAATCTGAATTGGTATCCTGCATACAGCTATTCAGAGCTGCCTAAAGGATATAGCTATGATTCTGTGCCAGCATATTGGAAGTCAATATTGCATAAGGTAACGCCTGAAGAAAAAGGAATTCCGCATGCAAAAAATATTTATATTGAAAATGTAAAGATTACAAATGCCGGTAGCGCTTTTGTTGGCACAGGATATGAAAAATCATTGCTTGAAAATTTTGTCTTTACCAATTGTGTGATAACGGCTGCATCCATCGGGAATATGGAATTTACAAAGGGATGGAAGTTTAATAATGTGACCATTGATATAGATAAAAAACCTGTTCTACCTGAAGCGGGGGGAATAGAACAAAAAGAACGTCTAAAGTAAAATTTAACCATTTTGTATGTCACGAGTTGCTTTTAAAATGCAGTTATTTAAAGGATTTGAAGAGGAATATTTCAAACGGCATAATGAGATTTGGCCAGAGCTGGTAGACTTGCTTCATGCCAATGGTATAAGTAACTATTCGATATTTTTAGATGAAACAACTAATTCACTTTTCGGTGTGTTGGAAGCAACGGAGCCAAAACTGCTGGATGGTTTACCTGATTACCCTGTGATGAAACGATGGTGGGATTACATGGCAGATATTATGGAAACCAATCCTGATCATTCACCAGTATCTATTCCATTAACAGAAGTTTTTTATATGCCCTAAGAGGCGCAATAGAATTTATTAAATGTTACAATTAAAACTTAACCATAACGATAAGGTTCCTTTAGGGAAGCAAATTGTTAATGCAGTAATAAGAGACATTGAAAAAGGGGTATTGAAAAAAGATTTTCACCTGCCCTCTATTAACGCATTAAGGGATACGTATTCTGTTTCCCGGGATACTATAGAACACGCTTACGGTCAACTAAAAAAAGTTGGATATATCACTTCGGTTCCTGGTAAGGGATATTTTGTCAATGGGAGAAAAGAAAAGAGATTAAAAATTCTATTAATATTCAATAAACTCAGCTCGTATAAAAGGATTGTTTATAATACGTTGATAGAATCATTAGGGGATACGGCAAAAGTAGATCTGCAAATCCATCACTATGATCCACGCT
>JADGPY010000323.1 GCA_017882205.1 Chitinophagaceae bacterium | reverse complement strand
ATAGTCAGGGAGTTGCGTTCTTCCAGAAGGCTGATGAGATCTCCGGATCATGAGCCTTTCTTCATTACTGATCCTTATATTCCTATTGCAAGGAAGCTGACATCGGAACAGTATGACAAAGCATGGCCTGAGTTTTCTCACCGGCATTTTACGGGAAGTTTTATTGCAGATGGAATGTTACTGCTTAAGCGCAGGGAAGGGGAGAAGGGATACCAAATAGTACAAAGGTTTGAGTTTATGAATTTGCCAGTGGCGACGAAGCAGGGAGAATTATTTTAGTCTGAACCAAGGTTCAGACAGCTAAGTCTGGCAAAAAATGAAATTATGGAAGAAAATAGGGATGTAGATCTAAATGAATATATTAAAGGCCGGGGAGCGCAATTCAATACCCCCAATAAATTCATAACGAACTACAAAGTAAAGGAGCATATTGAATCTATCGATGACTGGACCGAGCCAAATATCGAAACCCAATACCTGGTTGACAATGCAAAGGGTTTGGTTAATAAAGTTGACAGTCCTGATGTAGGCATGTTGTACAGCATGAACCCTTACCAGGGATGCGAGCATGGTTGTATTTATTGTTATGCCAGGAACTCATTTGAGTACTGGGGATATAGCGCCGGGCTAGATTTTGAAAGCAAGATCATAGTTAAGAAAAATGCGCCTGAATTGCTTCGCAAATTCTTAATGAATCCTAAATGGGAGTGTTTACCAATTGTGTTAAGTGGAAATACAGATTGTTACCAGCCTGCAGAAAAGAAATTCCGGATCACAAGAAAACTCCTTGAGGTATGCGCTGAATTCAATCAACCTGTTGCCATCATAACTAAGAATGCAGGAATACTAAGAGATAAAGACATATTGCAAATGATGGCAGCAAAAAATCTTGTAAGCGTACTGGTTTCCACCACATCCTTTGATGAAGAGTTAAGAAGAGTAATGGAACCGAGAACCACCACGGGTAAGCAAAGGTTGCGGGTAATGAAAGAACTCAGTGATGCAGGAGTAAGAGTGGGTGTAATGCTCGGCCCTATGATACCCGGATTGAATGACCATGAAATGCAAAGGATCATGAAGGCTGCAAGCGAAAATGGGGCTACCTTCTCCGCATATACATTCATTCGATTAAATGGGGCAATCAAATTATTGTTTCATGATTGGCTTTATAAGAACTTTCCGGATAGGGCAGATAAGGTTTGGCACCTGATTGAGGATAGTCATGACGGCAAAGTAAACGATAGTGAATTTGGACGCAGAATGAGAGGTGAAGGCCCTATTGCCGATATGATCTCACAACAATACCATAAGTATTTAGAAAAATATAAACTGAACGATGAGAGAATGGAATTGGATTGTAGCTTGTTTATGAGGCCAGGGCAACAGGGCAGGTTATTTTAAATTTTCAAATCCTATGGCTGCCTTAATGTCTTCGTTTCTTTGCGGCAAATAAAATATGTTCTAAAATGTTTAAAGGCTTTCCTATATTATCAACAAAATTACTCGATACATTATCCCGACAGCACTTCTTATATTTTGTTAAACAATATTATGGCACTGAAGCAGGTATAGATCATTTTTTATACTCTCCATTCAAGGAGGATTATAAGGCCATTCACTATTTCGAAAGGTTGCACCACTCGCAACAACCTGCTTATTTTGGCATCAGGAAGGAATTTTCAAAAAATGAATTATACAAATTAGCCAATGCACCCTCTGCCCGGAATAGTTTCGTTAAGATCATTGAACATTATTATAAACTGGATGATAATACCAGGTATAAGATAGCCTCATTGATAAAGCAGAAATATCCCCAGCATTTTGAATTAATGATAAAAAATAATTTTCGCATTGTGATTGGCGATAATTTTGGAGATGTATTTTACAATGTAAGGATAGGACAGAGTGTGCTTTTGCCAGTGAGAGAAACAGATCTTGAAAAATTAACCAATTATGTGCCGGGATCACAGCAGGTTTTACGATTTACAACAGATATATAGTTATTACGATCTGGAAAATTTCCCAGAATTAGAATTTGAGCCTGTGTATCATGAGATCGCAGGCACTTCTTCCTTATTGCCCATCGTTGTAATGAAGGACGGTAAAAGGCAGGTCATTCCCGCAGTGTGGGGATTAATGCCCTGGTTTGCTAAAACAAAGAAAGATGCAGATGCATACAGAATTAAGATGGTTAATGCAAGGCAGGAAACCATTTTTGAATCTAACACTTATAAATACTCAATCTTAAAAACCAGGTGCATCATTCCAAGTTCTGGTTTCTTTGAACACCATCATGAGATAGGCGGTAAAAGAAAGATCCCTTATTTCATTAAAGTAGGCGATACAGACATATTTTCTCTCGCAGGTATTTATAATAGTTGGGTTGATAAAGAGACCGGAGAAGTCATTAACAGCTTCAGCATTATTACAACGGAGGCAAATGAATTAATGGGGCGAATTCACAATGGTGGTGATAATCCCCGGCGCATGCCGTTGATGTTGGAAAAAGATATGCTCTCGCAATGGCTCGACCCTTTAACACCTATTGAAAAGGTAAAAGAATTATTGAATTATAAGATTGAATCGAAACGGTTAATGGCGTATCCGGTATTTACTATTAGAGGAAAAAATAAACTCACTGGCTCAGCAATAATTGAAGAATACAGGTATCCTGATTATTCATTGGATCTGACAATTTAATATTAACAGCATCCATAAGAATTGCTATAATAATGTCACCCCTACGGGGTTCGGGTGAAACGGGAAACTTTATCCTACTTTTACGCCTCAGATTTTTTTTCATGAAAGCAGTGGCAGAAGATATAAAAAATTTATTTGCATCCTATAGTAACGCAACTATTGAAAGCATTGAAAAACTACCGCAATCTGGTGGTGACAGGATCTATTTCAGGGTAACATCCAGCCAGGGTTCATTCATTGGCACTTATAATAAGAACATAAGGGAAAACCAGACTTTTATCAATTTCAGCAAACACTTTAAAAAAGCAAGTTGCCCGGTTCCTGAAATCTATTCTATTAGTGATGATCAAAGCATCTACATCCAGGAAGATTTTGGGGATGAGTCATTATTGAACATTCTTGAAAAAGAAGGATATACGGAGCATGTTTACCAGCTTTTTCAACAGAGCCTGCAAAAGCTTGCTTTCTTGCAGATTGTTGGTCATAAAAACCTCGATTATTCATGGTGTATTACTTCCAAAGAATTCGGAAAACAGGCAATACTTAGTGATCTGCTCTATTTTAAATATTATTTTTTAGACACTTTAAAAATTCCTTATGACAAGGAAAAGCTGATTGATGACTTTGATGCATTGAGTTCCTACCTGATAAGGGTTGAGAATAAGTATTTTATGTACCGCGACTTCCAAAGTCGGAATGTTATGGTTAAAAATGATAAAGTACATTTCATCGACTACCAGGGTGGAATGAAGGGTGCATTACAATATGACGTTGCATCAATGCTGTGGCAGGCTAAAGCAGAATTAAGCGATGAATGGAAAAACAACTTGCTGGATTATTATATTGATTGTGCTGAAGAGATATTACGCAAGCCAATTGACCGAATAAGATTTGTAAGCCAGTTTAATGGCTATGTTCTTATTCGGTTATTGCAGGTTCTTGGAGCTTATGGCTTCCGTGGAGTCTTTGAGAGAAAAGCACATTTTCTTACAAGTATTCCACTTGCCTTGAGAAATATGAAGTGGTTTCTGCTCAATAAACATACTGGAATTGTATTGCCAGAGTTCGAGCGTGTGCTTCATCTTGTAGTAGAGGACGAAATCATACAACGATTTGAGCCCATTCAGGCAACAGAACTAACTCCATTAGTTGTTAAAGTGAATAGTTTCTCATATAAAATAAACGGTTATCCGGCGGATGTAACAGAGCATGGCGGAGGATTTGTATTTGATTGCCGGGGTATTCTTAACCCTGGAAGAATTGAAGAGTTCAAGTCTTTGAACGGAAGGGATAAGGCCGTAAAAGATTTTCTTGAACAACAAACAAAGATGCCTGAGTTTTTGAATAGCGTCTATAATCTTATTGACATCGCTGTGGAAGATTATATCCGCCGTGGCTTTGAAACCCTTACTATCAATTTTGGCTGCACTGGTGGACAGCATAGAAGTGTATATGCTGCTGATGCCGTGGTAAGGCATCTAAGAAATAAATTTGGCGTCAAAATAGAATTGAATCATATAGAACAGGGGATCCTCGAACTGAAAGGATAAAAGACAAGTTCTAAGTTCTAAGCCTGCCTACCGCAGGCAGGTTCTTAGTTAACCTACTTGCCTGCCGGCAGGTTGATTAGTTATTGCTTATTGTTTATTGCTTATTTAATTTTAATGCATGCGTGCAATGCTTCTTGCGGCTGGTCTTGGAACGAGGCTAAGACCATTTACTGATAACCATCCGAAGGCTTTGGCGATGGTGAATGGCAAGTCATTGCTGCAGCACAATATTGAATATCTTAATAATAATGGGATAACAGATATTATTGTAAACGTTCATCACTTTCCAAACCAGATCATAGCTGCACTTGCCGGGAATAATAATTTTGGAAATCATATAACCATCTCAGATGAATCTGGAGAGGTGCTGGAAACAGGGGGTGGATTGGTGAAGGCTGCCTGGTTTTTTGATGATGGTAACCCCTTTGTATTAATGAATGTGGATGTGCTAACGGATTTGGATATACGAAGCATGATCAAAAGTCATATTCGCTCCGGGGCCCTTGCTACTCTCGCAGTATCAACCAGAATAACCTCCAGGTACTTTTTATTTGATGAGAATAACATGCTATGTGGTTGGAGAAATATAAAAACGGGGGAAGAAAAGAACAGTCGTTACAGCACCCACAATTTTGCAAAGGCATTTAGTGGGATACAGGTGATTTCTCCGGAGATATTTTCTCTCATAACATTTTCAGGAAAGTTTTCGATTGTGGATGTTTACCTCGAGCTGTCAAAGTCAAAAAGTATCATGGCCTATGACCATACAGGCTCGAAATTTATAGACGTGGGCAAACCGGAAAGTATTGCAGAGGCTGAAAAGATGTTTCGATGAGCGCCCTGCCCAATGTTAAAGCGCCCAATGCTAAAGCCTTGGGTTATTTGGCCTTACTATCAAACAACTCAGCCTTAGGAACAATCTTAACCAGGGTACCTGTTTTTAATTTTTTGCTAACTAGTTCAAATGGTCCGGTTACTACTTCATCCCCATCTTTTAACCCGGATAGGATTTCTATGTAATTGATATCCTGGATATCGGTTCGTACTTTAACTTTTTTAACTGTCTTATCGGGCTGTATAACAAAAACAACTTCTTCCAGGTCATCTACATTTGTAGTGGTTGTGGAGCTGGCATCTGAAGTATTTTGATTCGTCATGTCTTTATCTGAAACAAACTTTTTATTACCTGATAAAGTATCACCCTTGTCTCTTGTTGTAACGGAATTAATAGGAACCGCTAACCTATTTACGTGGGTCTTTGTTTGTATATCAGCACTCGCACTCATTCCTGGCCTGAAAGGAAAGCTTTTTGCCTTACCTGTATTAATCAGGTCTTTATACGATTCAGGCATAAGCCAGATGTAAACTTTATAGTTTGTCACATCAGTAGTTCCGTTAGAAGATGAACTTTGATTGGCCGCACCATTGTTGCTGCTGGATATTTGTGTTACAATCCCTTTGAATTTCCTGTCGTTATAAGCTTCTACCTGTACCAGGGCAGTATCCCCGGTATGCACTTTTGGGATATCATTTTCACCCACATCTACCCGAACTTCAATCCTGCTTAGATCTGCAATCCGCATCATTTCTGTGCCAGCCATCATAGAGCTTCCCACAACCCGTTCTCCTTTTTTTACATTCAGTAGAGAGATCACTCCATCCATGGGGGAAAGTAAGTTTGCACGACTCATATCTTTATTGGCTTTTGCAAGCCCAGCCCTTGCGCCCTGTATACCTGCCTGTCCTCCACGGATCCCCTGTACTGCTGCATTATAAATTGCCTGAGCCGAACGCAAAGCAGCTTCGGCAGTATTAAATTCATTTTTTGAAATTACCTTTTCATCAAACAACTGCTTTTGCATATCAAAGGTTTTCTTTGCCTGGTCGAGCTGAGCTTTTGAAGCCTCTATTGCTGCTGTTGCATTGGCTACCTGCGCCTGTTGCTGGCTTACAGTTGCCGCAGCCTGGTCTCGTTGTGTTTGATAAATATCTGCGTATATGCGTGCCAGTACCTGCCCCTTTTTAACGCTATCTCCTTCCTGCACATTTAATTCAACGATCTCACCAGATATATCCGGGCTCATTTTTACTTCCACCACGGGATACACCTTTCCACTGGCATTGACAGTTTCAACGATTGTTCGCTTTAGTGCATTTTCCGAACTTACTTTTATGCCTTCATCTTTTCCAAGGGCTCCTGTTTTTTTAAGGATCACCAGAACCACAATTACTATCACCAGGATAGCGATGACCCATTTTAAAGTTTTATTCATATTTTATTTATCAGATGTTCTTCGTAGAGACGAAGCATGCTACGTCTCTGCTTCAAAATCATAGTTTAAGTCCCTCTCCTTTATAATATTCAAGCACTTTCATTTTGAAAACATAATCAAACTGGTTAAGCGCGACTTGCAATTTGGCGGTGTTTAGATTATTTTGGATCGTTAAAAGTTCCATAGTAGTAAGAAAACCGATATTGTATCGCTTGCTTGCAAAATCAAAGCTTCTTTGTGCTGTTTCCACTGACTTAACGGATGCATTAAATTTTTCACGCGCAACAAAAGCAGCATTGTAAGCCTGGTAAATATCCTGTTTTAGTTTCTGATCATCCTGGTCACGTTGCAATTGTACGCTTTCGATGTTTATCTTACTTCTTTCATAACTAGTTCTCAGCGTGGATCCATTAAATATCGGAACATTAATACTTAGCCCGATAGACTGGCTAAAATTATCACTGAACTGATTGTAGATAGAAGGTTTCCCAAAGGAATAATTGGCCAGAGGCTGTACTGGAAGAACATCATAGGGCACTCCATTGACGGTTACTTTGCCAATCGCCGGACTGTAATAACTTACCCCGTTAATGATCTGCGCCTGGTTGGTATACCTTGAGCCGAGGTTACCGAACATTGAGAGGGTAGGCATCATTGCTCCTTTTGCTGCTGCTGCTGTTTTTTGGGCTGAGAGGAAGTTCAATTGGTTTAGGCGCTGTTGGGGAAAGTTTTTAACAGCCCTGGCATATACTGCTTCGGGCTGAAGATCAGCAATATTTTCTACCGGGATCTGTTCAATAGAAGGTTCCTGAATTTCCAGTGCCTGGGTTGCATCTATGTTCATGTATGCTTTTAGGAAAAGGTAATTCTGATCCACAGTTCCCTTTGCACCTATTACCACAGCGCTGTCTGTTGCCACCTGCGCTTCAATTTCAGCAGCATTCAATTCAGGCAAAGAACCAGCGTTTACCAATTTCCTTACATTGATAAGACTTGCCTGTGAAAGTTGTAATTGTACTTCTGCTATCCGCAATTGTTCATTGGCCAAAAGTATTTGCAGGTACGCGTTGGCCACAACCAGAGCAATATCATTTTTTTGTTTCTCAACTGCAGCGGCAGACGCCTGCAGATTAAATTCATTTGCTGCAATAGTATTTCTTTTACTATACCAGTTAAAAAGCTCTACTCCCGATTGGAGAGACATGCTGCTGGATATATATCCCTTTGTAATAAGATTAAAAGTTGTAGGATCCTGGTTCCTTCCTGAGCTGTAACTGCCGTTAAGAGCGTAATTAAGTGAAGGGTATTGAGATAATTTACTTTGCTTTAGTACTAGCTGGCTAACCCTGGTTTGTATTTCAGCCTGTTTTACAGCAATATTATTCTTCATTGCATAGTCCACGCATTGAAGAAGATTCCATCTTTCCTGTGCATTCACATGCCCAATTATAGATAGACATAAAGCCAGTATAAAAACTTTTTTTGTGGACATTACGCAAAAATAATCTATAAAGGATTAAAATGTTCAAAGAAATGGTGGGTGGTCAAGGCTCTTAAATCAATAGATCATTAATTTATAGATAATTACCTGAGCAACATCACTGTTCCCTTTCTTACAATAAGATTTCCTTTGAAATCAATTCCCGAAGCCATCCAGATATATATACCGACTGGCTGGTATTCGCCCTTATATTTTCCATCCCAACCTTTCGTATAATCACTGCTATTATAAATTTCCTGTCCCAACCGATTAAATACTTTCATATAGTTGAAGGTCACAATACCTATCGGGAAAGCATGAAATACATCGTTGTAACCATCATTATTAGGAGAAAAAGCATTCGGCACATATATATCCGGCCCTTTGTAGATCTTGATATTAATCGTATCAAAGGTTGCACAACCTTGTGGGGTGAACGCTTTTAAATAATAGGTTTGGTCTGCAGTCAGTATGGCAATGGGGTTTGGAATATTTGGATCACTTAATCCATAAGCGGGTGACCACTGGTAAGATACTCCTCCAACTGCATTTAATTGAACAGGTTGTAAAGAAGCGGCAATGATATCATTCCCTGCGCTTGCATTAGTTCCGTATATATTGATCACTTTTTGGATTTGATCAGAAACGCAACCCGATTGCGCTACGCCTACTAATTTAATTGTATAATTTCCGGTTACAGGATAAGTATGGTTAACAACCCCTCCTGTACCAACAGATCCGTCTCCAAAGTTCCATATCCATTGACTAACGGTATTTCCAATACTGTCAACCCCTGTAAAAAGCACAGGAGTATTCTTGCAGGAATTT
>JADGPY010000322.1 GCA_017882205.1 Chitinophagaceae bacterium | reverse complement strand
TTGCCTGAAATGTCTTTACTATCACTTCCAATAATACTTTCGCTGTATTGAGCATGAAACTTTACTCTTGTATGTGCTGGTATATTTTTGAGTGTTTCGATCAATGTCCTGAATGAAAGTTTGCCTTCACATAATACAACTTCCCTGATCGGGTACATTTTCAAGAGATGGTTTAATTGATGAAGATTACCAATCGAATTCCTTTCGCCTGTGCCGTTAACCTCAACCCTGCCTAAAACCCGTTCTTCCATCCCTGCTCTGAGCATTAGCTGGTGGGCTTCAGCAAATTCCATTTCGCTACCCAGAATAATTGTTTGCCGATGTTCATCATCTTCATCGGCGCTTTCTATTATCCGCCACTTAACCATAAGCCATCTCAAAATGGTAATTATAATAAACGCCAGTAATGTTCCGAATACCAATATAGCTCTGGAGAAGCGCAAGGACTCGGGCAATAGAGCGTAACCGGATAAAAGGATTATTAAAGTAGTTACTGTTGACTGGTTGAGTCTGGATTGTTTATATCCATTGTCGTAGAGGCCCGAGTAATAAGATGCAGCTAAAAATATAAGTGTGAAAACAGGGAATGCAATGTTAAGCATGTTATGAGAATAATTTACATCTCTTTTAATATAATTATTCCAAAACGATTTCATCATCCAGAAGCTCATTAAAATTATTCCTGCGTCAATAACCGGCATGCCGATCCATCTAATAAATGATCCAATAGCTGAAACAAGTGCCCTGAGAAGGATAGCCGCCTGGATCAATATTTTAAAAACTCCTGCCTTTGTACCCCCATAATGCTTTCGCACAAAAATGATCATCGCTTTATAAAACAACCTAACATAGTTAACAGTTCCTTTCCTTGTGCTTTCACCCTTGAAATGTATAATGGAACTGTCGGCAAAATAATAATTTTTGAAACCTGCTTTCTGGATCCTGAAACTTAGATCAACATCTTCTCCATACATGAAAAATTCTTCATCAAAAGTTCCCACCTCTTGAATAATAGGACGCGGTATCATCATAAATGCACCTGCAAGCACATCCACTTCATGATTTTCATACTCATCAAGATTCCCAAAATGATATCGGGCAAAGTTTTTCGAATGTGGAAACAATCTTGCTAAACCCGAAAGCTTGTATAAAGAGGTAAGAGGAGACGGGAAAGAACGCTTGCTTTCCTTTAGAAAATTCCCCGCCCCATCAATCATATGAATGCCTAAAGCTCCCGTATCCGGATGGTCTTTAATAAAGGAAAGGCATTTTTGGAAACAATCCTCCGGCACGATCGTGTCAGGGTTAAGGAATAAAATATGCTTGCCTATTGCTTTTTGAAGAGCCTTATTATTTGCTTTTGCAAACCCTGCATTATATTCGTTCCATATAAAATTAACTCCCGGGAAAGATCCATTAAAAAATTCCCTGCTCCCATCAGTCGAGTTATTATCCACGACAAATATCTCTGCCTCAATACCTTCAATTGCTTTCATTACAGAGCAAAGACATTGCTCAAGAAAGTATTTAACATTATAATTTACTATGATTATGGATAGTTCCAAATAGAGATTATCAGCAACGAATTACGAATATTATTCTGAGTATTCAAAATTGACCTTGATTAAGGGATTAAAGGATTACATGAATCTTCTCGCTTCGCTCCAGGAATATATAGCCACGGAGGTTGTCTGAACCTCCGAGGCAACGTCTTCTTAACTATATTTGCGCCATGTTAAAATCAACATTGCTTGAAGCAATATATGCGGGTGCTAAAGAATTAGAACGTTTTTTTAATGGCTCATTTACAATTTCAAATAAGGAAGGAGTAAATAACCTGGTCACAGAAGCGGATCATGCTGCAGAGAAGGCAATTATAGATGTCATACAGAATAAATTCCCGGAGCATTTTATTCTGAGCGAAGAAGTTGGCGAGATCAAATCTTCCAGCGAATATAAATGGATCATTGATCCGATTGATGGAACTGTGAATTTTGCCAATGGTATCCCTATCTGTTGCGTTAGCATTGCACTTGAACACAACGGCTCAATGATAATGGGCGCGGTCTACAATCCTCTAATGAATGAATTCTTTTTTGCCGAAAGAGGTTCGGGTGCCTTTCTAAATAATAAAAGCATACACGTAAGTAATAAATCAGAAGTTCTTACAAGTTGCCTGGTTACGGGATTCCCATATACTTACCTCGACGAGCCAAATGGACCATTGCAGGTATTTGAAAAGCTAATTCGGAAGGGCATTCCAGTCAGAAGACTTGGCAGTGCAGCCATTGACCTTTGCTGGGTAGCTTCCGGTAGGTTCGATGGGTTTTATGAACATAAGCTGTCCGCATGGGACAGCGCCGCAGGATTCCTGATTGTAGAAGAGGCCGGTGGTACGGTTACAGACTTTGATGGAAATCATTATTCACCGTATCAACCACATATATTGGCTACTAATGGAAAAATTCACAAAGAATTATTAGACGTTGTGAATGGGCGCTAAAAAGTAATAGTTATGGAAGAAAGAACTGAAATATCAACATTGGGTGAGTTTGGCTTAATTGATCACCTTACCAAAAACAATGAAACAAAAAATGCATCCACGATCCTGGGTGTTGGGGATGATGGCGCTGTAATCGATCATTTTGGAAAACAAACAGTTATAAGTACTGATATGCTTGTTGAAGGAATACACTTTGACCTGATGTATACTCCACTAAAACATCTGGGCTACAAAAGCGTTGTAGTGAATATAAGTGATATCTACGCAATGAATGCTACACCAACGCACATCACTATGAGCATTGCTTTCAGTAACCGTTTTAGCCTGGAAGCGCTCGATGAATTCTATGAGGGGATATATGCCGCATGTGATAAATATGGGGTTGACCTTATAGGAGGGGATACCACCTCTTCCCAAAAAGGTTTTATCATTTCGGTAACCGCAATAGGTGAAGTACCACCTGATAAATATGTTACAAGAAGCACCGCTAAAGTGGGCGATCTCGTTTGCGTTTCTGGCGACCTTGGAGGTGCTTTCCTCGGTCTGACATTACTGGAAAGGGAAAAAAAGGTTTACCTCGAAACCAAAGGGGTTCAGCCTGATCTTGAAAACCAGGATTATATTATCGGTAGAATCTTAAAGCCGGAAGCCAGGAAAGATATCATCGAATTTTTTGCGGCAAATGATATTATCCCCACATCAATGATTGATGTAAGTGATGGATTAAGCAGTGAGCTATTGCACATCTGTAAACAAAGTGCGCTTGGTTGTGTACTATATGAAGAAAAAATCCCTGTGAATGATCTTGCCAGGCAGTTTGCATACAAACTTGAAATAGATCCTACAGCATGTGCACTCAGTGGGGGAGAAGATTATGAACTTGTTTTTACAATCCCTCAAAGTGAATATGATAAACTAGTGTTGAACGAACAGATCAGTGTGGTCGGTTACATGACAGAAGCCATTGAAGGCTCCCACATTATTACTAAAGGAGGAAGCAGGCACCCATTAACCGCGCAGGGGTGGAATGCGTTTAACTAATCAATGTACCGTCCCTGATGAGCAAGCACTCCCTGTTATTATTATTATCCATATTTCTTATCCGTTGCTCGGTATTGAGAAATTATAACCCTGATAAAAAATATCCAAAGCAGGAATTACAAGATGATTATACCCTTCTTCGAAATATCCTCGAAAAAAAACATCCCTCTCTGTATTGGTACACAGCAAAAGACAGCATGGATTATTTTTTTGATAAAGGATATGAACAAATTGAAGATTCGATGACCGAACTCCAGTTTGGCTGGAAGATCATTGCCCCACTTACCCATAAAATTCATTGCGGTCATACCAGCTTCAGCATGAGCAAAGGATGGAATCGCTTTATCAAAAATAAAAGGATACCCTCTCTTCCATTGTATATGAAAATATGGGCAGATACTATGGTAGTAACAGCCAATTTTGATCGTAAAGATTCCGTTTTAAAAAAAGGAACACTTATCACCGCTATAAATGGAGTGCCAAACCTTGTAATGATTCAAAATATCTTTAATTATTTGGTGGAGGATGGTTATGCCGAAAATGTAAATTATATAAGGCTGAGTTCAAACTTCCCATACTTCCACCGCAATGTCTTTGGAATTTATAAAAATTATTCTGTTCAGTACATTGATTCTCTTGGTAAACAAAAGAAGATCTCGGTACCTATGTTTATCCCCCCACATGATAGCGCTCATAAAAAATTACCCACCGGGAATGAAATAATACCACATAAGCCAAAAAGGATAGAGCTTCTTGAAAACATCCGTTCTCTAAACATCGATAGCACTGATCACCTGGCTATTCTAACATTAAACAGTTTTTCAAAAGGACACCTCAGAAATTTTTTCCACAGTACATTTAGAAAACTACATAAAAGCAATATTCATAATCTCGCTATTGATATCAGGGGTAATGGGGGAGGCCAGATCAGTAATTTTGTATTGCTTAGCAAGTATATTCGCAATACGTCCTTTAAGGTTGCGGATACCGCAACCTCTGTTGCTAAAAGCCTTCATCCATATACCCGGTATATAAAGTCTGGATTTATTAATAACCTGGGATTGCTATTGTTTTCTGGCAAAAAGAAGGATGGGAGGTATCACTTTGGATATTGGGAGCGACATACGGTGAAGCCTAAACGAAACAATCATTTCTCCGGAAATGTCTATGTACTGACAAATGGACTAACGTTTTCCGCGTCTACTTTGTTTTGTAATTCTGTAAAGGGGCAAGATAATGTTAAACTGGTTGGAGAAGAAACGGGCGGAGGATGGTATGGGAATTCGGGTATCCTGATCCCGGATATTACATTGCCTAATACCAAAATAAAAATCCGGCTACCCCTGTTTAGGCTTGTGCAGTATCATCATATTTCAACCAAGGGTATTGGTGTGGCACCTGATATTTTCGTGCCGCCAACGGTGAAGGATGTGCGAAATAATGTTGATAGAAAAATGGAAACAGTAAAAGCTTTGGTGAGGGCAAGTGGGGTGAAGTGATTTCAAACATTCCAATCTTTATCCAGGAAAGTCAATTCCGCCCTATGCCCTTTTTTGATCATTCCCAACTCATCCTCAACCCCCAGGATCCTGGCAGGATAAACAGTAGCCATTCTAATCGCCTCCTCTTCTTTAATTCCTACTTTATGTATACAATTCTTTACCGCGTCAATCATGGTTAAAGCAGATCCACTTAATATTCCATTGCATACATACTTATCTCCTTCCAGCATGTGGTGATACAAACCTTGTGATGTTTCAGTAACAGCATCAGTGATAAGGAATAACCGTTCATTCAATAGCTTTTTTGCAATGCTGACCATAACAAAATCCACGTGATGGCCATCAGCTATAATGCTGGCCACTACTTGCGGATGTTGTATGACCGCTCCTGGCATTCCTAATTTACGGTGATGAAGTGGACTCATTGCATTAAACAAATGTGTGACTGCATATACCCCATTATCAAAACTTTCTGTTGCCTGGTCAAATGTCGCGTCACTATGCCCGGCAGAGACCAATATCTTATTTGTTCGGATAAGATTAATGATCTTGTGATTACAAATCTCTGGCGCAAGGGTGATCATTTTTATAATGCCCTTACCATAGTTCAATAGTTCCCTGACTTGTTGAATGGTGGGTGTATGGATAAGGTTTTCAATATGTGCGCCCCGCTTACTCTTATTGATCCAAGGACCTTCGATGTGCAATCCACCTACTCCCTTACCTCCTTGTTTCCAATATTCTTTTATCGCATCTATGCATAGTTTAAATACCTCGTAGGTATTAGTAGCTACAGTGGGCAAAAAATAATGCGTCCCACCGTTAGCACAATGTTCCTGCATTAATTGTAAAGTATGAACAG
>JADGPY010000055.1 GCA_017882205.1 Chitinophagaceae bacterium | reverse complement strand
ATGTTTCGAGAGATATTATTTTTTCTAATGTTGCTACATCATCTTTTACTTCACCTGCGCCAAGTTCTGGATGATTTTTTAACCAAAGTCCGCGGCAACCAAGGTTTTTTGCCAGTTGCATATCAGTAATACGGTCGCCGATCACGAAAGAATTTGCGATATCATATTGTGGGTTGTTGAGGTACCTGGTAAACATTCCAATCCCAGGTTTACGGGTGGGAGCGTGCGCTTCCGGGAACGTTCTATCAATTAGTACATCAGAAAAAACAATGTTTTCATTTTCAAATGCCTTTATAATAAAATTATGCACTGGCCAGAAAGTATTTTCAGGAAATGAATTTGTTCCTAAACCATCCTGGTTACTTACCATTACGAGTACATAATTTAAACCCGCAATTTTATTCATAAACTCAAATACCCGGGGATAAAATTCAAGTTTATCCCATGCATCCACCTGGTAGGTTGGAGGGACTTCTTTGATCAATGTTCCGTCCCGGTCAATGAACAATACCCGTGTTGGAACGATTGGACGTTTGGACTCTGGTTCTTTTATCTCGTTATTGCTCATATGTAAATAATGCGTTTAATAGTAATTCATTTTGTTCTGGTGTTCCTATAGTAATGCGAAGGCAATTAGCACAGCCAGGTTCCTTACTTCGGTTACGGACAATTATTTTTTGCTGTGAAAGGTGCTGATAAAGAGATCCGGCATCTTTCACTTTTACTAAGATAAAATTAGCATCACTATCATACACCTTTTCTACAAAAGAAAATTTTATTAATAATCCTACCAGCTTTTTTCTTTCTTCCACTATCTTCTTTATCCAGTCATTTATTTGCGAAGTGTTTTGCAAAGCCAGGAGGGCAAGTTGTTGGGAAGAATCATTGATATTATAAGGAGGCTTTACTTTATTGAATAAACTTATGATGAAATCAGAAGCAAAACAAAGTCCCAATCTCAACCCGGCAAGGCCCCAGGCCTTAGACAGCGTTTGCATTACAATAAGATTAGGATATTCTGTTAGTTCCTGGATGAATGTTTTTTGCCTCGAATAATTGATATATGCTTCGTCAATAATGACCATCCCCTGAAAATTGTTTAGCAACCATTCTACGTCTAGCCGGCTCATATTATTACCGGTAGGATTGTTTGGAGAACATATGAAAAGCAGTTTTGTCCGCTCATCAGCAGCATTCATAATCCCTATTACATCTAATTGGAATGAGGGAAGTAGCCCGACCTTACGGATGATGACGTCATTAATGTTTGCACTTACTTCATACATTCCATAAGTTGGTGGGCAGATGATCACATTATCTTTCCCGGGCTCGCAAAAGATCCTGTATGCAAGATCGATAACCTCATCGCTGCCATTACCTATAAATATATTTTCTTCAGGCACACCCTTGATTGTTGAAAGTGACGATTTCAGTTGCCATTGTAGAGGATCTGGATAACGATTAAAGTTTTGATTCAAGGGGGAACCAAAGCTGTTTTCATTGGCATCTAAAAAGACAGAAGCTTCGCCATTGAATTCATGGCGCGCGGAAGAATAAGGAATGAGTTTTTTTATGTTATCGCGCACAAGATGCTCAACGTTGTTGATGGATGGTTGTTTATTTGTCTTTTTTTCCTGCATTTTTCTTCATCTAATATTATAAATCGTCTTATTCCTTCTCACTTCCACCGCATACTTATGCGCATCCAACCCCTCTGCACTGGCCATAGTTTCCACTGCATCCCCAATGCATTCCAATCCTTCCTTACTCAATTTTTGAAAGGTGATCTTTTTTACAAAGCTATCAATTGAAACCCCACTTTGGCTTCTTGCATAGCCATTGGTAGGAAGAGTATGGTTGGTGCCTGATGCATAATCGCCCGCGCTTTCCGGTGAATAATGGCCAATAAAAACGCTTCCTGCATTTACCACTCTTTTGCATAATTCATCCGCATCATCCGAAGCTATAATAAGGTGTTCCGGTGAATAACCGTTTAATAAATCGAAAGCTTCATTAATATCATGCATAACAATAAAATGACTATTATGAAGCGATTGATGAGCAATTATTTTACGAGGTAAAGTTGCTACCTGTGAATTGATCTCGTCTTTAATTTTCTGTGCCAGGGTTTCAGAAGAAGCGATCAGCAATACCTGGCTATCTATACCATGTTCTGCCTGGCTTAGCAGATCTGCTGCAACAAAAGATGGTGTGCAGGTTTCATCTGCGTATATGGCTACTTCACTTGGGCCTGCGGGCATATCAATGGAGACCCCTTCTGCATTCACTAATTGCTTGGCGCAGGTTACATATTGATTTCCGGGACCGAATATTTTATAGACTTGTGGAATGGTCTCAGTTCCATAAGCCAAAGCCGCAATTGCCTGGCTTCCGCCAGCTTTATAGATATTATTTATTCCAAGTACTTTGGAAACATACAGGATGGCTGGATGTACTTTTCCATTCTTGCCTGCAGGTGTGCAAACAACAATTTCTTTGCAACCTGCGATGGTTGCAGGAATTCCTAACATGAGCAGGGTCGAGAATAGGGGAGCAGTACCACCTGGAATATAAAGTCCGACTTTTTCAATTGGAACCGATTTCCTCCAACAGGTTACTCCCGGTAGAGTTTCTATTTCCTTAAGTGGTTCTTTTTGCGACTCATGAAACTTCCAGATATTTTTAGTAGCAATGGCAATTGCATTTTTTAATTGGACTGGGACGAGGAGTTCTGCTTCATTGATCTCTGATTCAGTAACTTTCAGGTCATGTAGTTCAACCGAGTCAAATTCAAGTGCGTACTTCCTTAT
>JADGPY010000321.1 GCA_017882205.1 Chitinophagaceae bacterium | reverse complement strand
CAACAAGACTTACGACCGGGTCATGGATCTTTACCGCCGGCGACATCCTATCGGCCGGACCTGGCGGAAGAAAATTCAAGACCGGCAGGGAACAGTGGGTCCATCGTAAAAAACTGGGAATGCGCCCTGAGGATCCCATGACACTGATGCAACGTCGTTCTAAAAGAGCAGCACCCTTTTGAATTATGATGTGTCTGTTGTGAGAAATCAAATGGCACATATTTATATAAACGTTCTGTGCGAATGCAAGTGACAGCGGATGAGACAATATGCCACTTATAAGTTTCATATTACCTGTATATAATGTTGAACAATATCTTAATGAATGTGTAAAAAGCATTTTAGCACAAGAATCAAGTGACTATGAAATTCTTCTTGTAGATGACGGGTCCACAGATAAGAGTTCGATCATTTGTGATAATTATGCTGAAGAATATGACTTTATTCGTGTAATTCACAAGGAGAATGGTGGATTATCTGATGCGCGAAATAAGGGAATAGAGGAAACTAATGGCAAGTACATTCTATTTGTTGATGCTGACGATTACATAGATCCACATTTTATGAAAGACTTATTTAACAATACAACAGATCTAGATGCAGATGTTATCTTTCTTGAAGCAACAAAAGTTTTTCCTGATGGAAGCAAGCAATCACTTGGAAATGGATATAAACAACTTTCCTGCAAAGGAAAGGGAAAAGATGCTATCCTAAAAAGTTTAGCGATGCTACCCAAATATCCTGGCTCAGCTTGCGATAAAATGATTCGCCGACAATTGTTCTTAGATAACGATTTGTTTTTTGAAAAACAACTGTTTTCGGAAGACCTAGACTGGATGCCAAAATTACTTTATAGTGCAGAAACCTTTGATTATTGTCCGGCACCGTACTATTACTATCGTCAACGTAGACCAGGCTCAATTACTAATTCTCGAAATGCAAAAAAGGCCTATGATATTTTGTATATTATTGAAAAATGGTCAAGATGTGATGATGAACAATCCGAATGGCAAAAAATGGTCAACAGCTTTATGGCATATGAATTTCCCTTTTTGTTGACAGGATATATTAATATACCAACAAAAGAGAAGGCCCAGTATAGAAAAAGGGTAAAGGCTTGCTCCAAAGTATTAAAATGTAGAAATACTCGCCGTAATACAATGATAGCCATATCGTATCATATGTTGGGAATAACTATTACAGGATTTGTACTAAGAACATATTTGACATATCGATAGAAAGAAATATTTATGATAAAAGTTTGTGTTGTTACATTACACAGAGGTTATAATTATGGCTCCATACTTCAAACATATGCAACTCATATAATGTTAGAGAAGCACTTGAACTGCCAGGTTGAGGTTGTTGATTATGTAACACCGATTCGTACACCAATTGCCATTATAAAGAGATGTCCTCCACATATTCGCAATAGTGTAGTTAAGAGGGGAGCATACTACATTCCAAAGACAGTTTCGGTTTTACTTAAAGAACATAGTTTTGGAAGTTTTTTAAAAAGTCATGTTAATTTGTCTAAAAAGAGATATGTTACCTACGAAGATCTTGAGAAGAATCCGCCTGTTGCAGATGTTTATGTTACCGGTAGTGATCAGGTTTGGAACAGTAAATATAATCAGGGTATTGATAAAGGATTTTTTCTTGATTTTGCACCCGAAGGGAAAAAGAGAGTAGCATTTGTTTCAAGTTTTGGAAAGACACAATTAGACAATGAGGAATTTGAGGAAACGCAGCATTTAATTTCAAAATATAACAGTATTTCAGTTCGGGAAAATTCGGCAATAGACGTGCTTAATACACTAGGGTACGGCAATGGTATATGGTTAATTGATCCTACATTGCAATTGACAAACGACGAATGGGTAGCATTAGCATCTAAACGCTTGATTAAAGAAAAATATCTAATACTTATGTTGTTATACAACGAGGACAATCATGCCACTGAATATGCTAGAATAGTAGCAGATGAAAAAGGGCTAAAGTTGGTTAAGCTTTCGTGGGAACTGAAAAAGCCCTCGATGGTGGATAAATTAATGACACACCGTTCCCCCAGCGACTTTTTGTCACTTTTTAATTATGCGGAGTTTGTTGTTACAAATTCATTTCATGGGTTAGGATTTTCTATTAATTTGAACAAGCAGTTTATTGTTGTGCCTAGAAATGAATTTAATTCGCGTATTGAAAGTTTGTTGAGATTGACAGGCTTGGAAAACAGGATGATTTCTTCAAAAGATGAATTATTGGTTGCCAAGGAATTAATTGATTATACGTCTGTTAACAAGATATTAAAGGTGGAGAGAGATCGAGCAATTTCTTTTATTAAAGAGAAAATTGGTGAGAGCGATATAAATGGTTAAATATTTTAATTCAAAAAATGTTAAAGACTGCTGTGGATGTCGAACATGTGAGCAGATTTGTGTTGAAAAGTCAATAACGATGATTTCTGACAAAGAGGGATTTCTTTATCCAAATATTGATGAAACAAAGTGTATCGGATGTAACTTGTGTGCAAAGCACTGCCCAATGGAATATACTTTTGATAAAAAAGAACCCATCGTTTCATATGCTTGTCAAATAAAAGATAAAGAGACTTTAAAAAAGAGCTCATCAGGTGGCATGTTCCGACTTTTTGCTGATTATTACGTTAGACAAGGCGGGCTTGTAGTAGGGTGTCAATGGAACGAAGTATTTAAAGCCGTAATTACTTTTGCTGAAATAGAAACTGAACTGTATAAAATGCAGGGTTCAAAATATGTTTCAAGTGATACAGGTGATACATATTCGAAAGTGAAAAATGTTTTGGACAGAGGTAGAGAAGTATTATACACTGGTACTCCTTGCCAAATTGCCGGGTTAAAAGCTTTTCTTCAAAGAGATTATGAACAGTTATTGACGATGGATTTTTTGTGTCACGGAGTGCCAAGTTCTAAAATGTTTGATGCATCTTTGGATTATTTACAGAAGAAGCATCACGTGCGTATTATTGACTACCGCTTTAGAGATAAGACACAGTTTGGCTGGGGACTGTGTACAGCCTATGATACGGATTGTAAGGGCACGATTTATGAAAAAGGAGAGATGAATCACTACTTGTATGGATTTACAAGAGGATATATGAATCGCTATAGTTGTTATCAATGTCCGTTTACCGGGATAAAGCGAATAGCAGATGTTACTGTTGCAGATTATTGGGGAGGAAGCAAATACCACGCAAATATTTCATGGCAATACGGGTGCTCAATTCTGTTGTTAAATACAGAAAAAGCGATGTCAATCTTTAAAGATATTGAGGAGAATGTTCATTGTGAAAACAGTACTATTGATAATATGGCAGAGCAGAATGGAAGCCTAAAAGAGGAACATAGGGCAGATACTATACCGAAAATAAGGAAGACAATATATAAACAATTATATGAAGAAGGATTCTCTAAATTAGCAGATGAAAGTCTTACAACATCAAAATATAAGTGGAAAAGGATGCTTTATTCAATGCCGAGATGGCTGTATAGAGTGGGTCAAAAGATCAATAGTTATAGAATCAAGTTAAAGAGATATTCGATAGGATTATAAGGGATAGCGTAATATATGAAAACCTATCATAAAGATACTATTACTAAACACTAATAGTGAGCGTGGTGGAGCAAGCAAGATATTAATACATGGTACTAATACTTGTGTCAGGTAGGAAGTGATGGTAGAGTGTTTACTGATGGGGATAGCAGACAAAAACCTATCTTTGATAATAACAGAGATGGTATTAATATGAACCTTGATTGAATTGATAATAAAGAACCTCAATATATTATACGCGTATTAAAACCGCGTAAAGTTATAAAACGTCGTACGAGGAACGCTCATCGGAAAAAGTTTAACATACCCAGGACGGGTGCATTACGTGTTTGTTGCGATGAGCGTGATTAAGCGCATCAAAAACTGCAATTGAGATGATCAAGTGTTTGGACCGATCCATCAAATGAGTATAAATGAAGCTGGAATCATGGGACTTTAGGGAGGGGGTCGCATGGGACCAGCACGTATACTTGATTCCCGCGAAGAGAAGTTGCTTCGGAGCATTAGCAGTTTTTCAGCGTGATGGTGCCGAAGTCTGAGGTTGATCAAGGTTGATAAGGTGAATACCAGTGAGTGCGATAGCCGTTTGTTGCGTGGAGCGTGGTTCGACGAAATCAAAATCGTAATCGAGTTGGTCAAATTTCTGGACAAATCTATGAAAGTTGTATTCAGCAGTTGGCCCATTTCAACATTTTTCCCAAGTATATCGAGAACTCTCGGAATCAAAATCCGAGAGCCTATTGGTGGGTCAAGACGGTGCGTGTTGGCTTGGCATGGGTGCTTGGTGGTCGGTGAGGGGTGCGATGAGGTGGGATCACACGGTCTGAGGTCGGTCGGAAGGGGTGATCTTGGGTTGTCTTGTGGTGCATTTCGGAAACAAGGGGAAAAGCTCCGGTATGCGGTCCGAAAGGGCTTTTCGGCCGGTCGAAGGTTTTTATGATTCAGGTTGGCAGCAACAATCCTAGATTTTCGCTCCTGTAGTTATCCGCTGTCGAAGAACTCCT
>JADGPY010000320.1 GCA_017882205.1 Chitinophagaceae bacterium | reverse complement strand
TTTTCAACTGAAGTAAGCTTAAGAATAAAAAGCCAAAGAAAATGTTGAAAAATTAATAGTTCCTTTCAACTTCGGGAAAATTGCCGGGGAAATAAGTATTCATGATATTGCAGCTGATCCAAAAACTGTTCATCCCGCCGGTCAATGAAATACAACTGTGATCCGTGTTCAGAATGGTAAAGTAACCCATTTCCAGAACGGAGTTAAGGTTGTTGAATATGAACTGTGGACCCCTGTATAATTTTTATTCAATCCGAAAATCAGTATAATTTACCGGAGGCAGAGTCTCCACGTTAACAGATTCCACAAAACCAAAACCGGGCCCTTTTCTGCACCATTCAACAAAAGAGTTTAGCTGTTCAGTTGATCCTTCGGCTTCTATGTAAACACTCCCATCGGATAAGTTTTTAACAAAACCGCAAATGCCAAGTTTATGAGCTTCTCCTGCAGCACTCCATCTGAATCCAACACCCTGAACGTGTCCTGTTATATAAATTTTATAATGTTGTTTGTCTATCATATCGATAACAAATTTAATATGAATTATTATAATGCCCACATTTGGACCCCTCTGCGATAGTTTTTTGACTTGAATATTAAATTGTCATGTCTTTATGATAGTGAATTTATTATTTTTGTAAAGTGAGAGGCTTTTTATGTTAGTTCAATAATCAAGAAGATAAACAATATCTGGCTTTACTTAATTGTATTGATTTTCATGTCTGGCAGTTGTAAGAAACCATCTATACCTGCCAAACCTACCGGCTTACCTGAATTAACTACCACAGAAGCAAAAGTTTGGAGTGATGATGGCTTTTTGTTTATTTCTTCAGGCGGAAATATTATATCTGACGGAGGACTGCCTTTACATGCAAGGGGAGTATGCTGGAGCACTAATCAACTACCAACGCTCGCGGATAAAAAAACCATGGATGGACAAGGGACCGGTATTTTTTCAAGCAACGCAAAAGATGTATTTCAAAGGTTAACCACATATTATTTAAGGGCCTATGCCACAAATAACTTAGGGACCGCATATGGTAACCAGGTCAGCGTCACGACTCCTTGTGTCTGGGGAATGGATTACCTCGAACAATATAAATATGTTATTCTTAATATTCCAATCGATGGTGCCGTAGGGCAGCCAACAAAAAGTGTAAATTTGTAACTTAATGACTATTAAACATGAAAGCAATTGTAATTGGTGCAACAGGATTAGTGGGTAATTTGATTTTGAAAGAAGTTTTGAACGATAACGATTTTTCAGAAGTGAGGATTTTTATCCGGAAATCCACAGGGACAATTAATCCGAAACTAAAAGAGATTGTAAATCCTTTGAAAGATATTGATGCTTTGAGTTCTGAAATTCAGGGGGATGTGCTTTTTAATGCTTTGGGAACAACGATAAAGCAAGCAGGCAGTCAGGAAGAACAACAACGCATAGACAGAGATTTGCCAGTAAATTTTGCCAGAATTGCTTCGGGAAACGGGGTTAAAATTATGGTGAATGTTTCTAGTGTTGGTGCAAATCTGAAAGGAGGGTTCTATTTGAGAACGAAAGCTGAAATGGAAAATGGTACGGAGAAATTCTTTCCCAATTCGGTTTTTCATTTCCGACCAGGTTTTTTAGTTGGGAAAAGAAAAGATTTTAGATTGGCTGAGAAAATTGCTTTTGTTGCAATGAAAGTTATAGACCCAATTTTAATAGGATCTTCCAAAAAATACAGGAGTATGCCTGCAGATAAATTGGCAAAAGCGATGGTTAGTTTAAGTAAAAATCCAGCTGGAAAGGCAAATGTTTTATATTATTCGGAAATCATGCAGTGTATTTGACCTCAAACCTTATGAAGCCTGAAACCAAGGGAAAATCTGGATTTGCTTTTTTAAGAGAAATTCCGCTCAACCTCTTCAATCAAACCTCTCCATTTCTGTTCAAACCCTGGCATAGGAAAATTGACTTTGGAACTGTCATAGTATATCTTTGAAATTGGATTAAGAACTTAAGAATTATGAAATCATGAAAAACAACCGTAGAAATTTTATTAAGAAAAGTGTTTCTTTAACAGCGGCCCTGTCAATTGCAGGATTTAGCAACTGGGCGGGGGTTAGTAAAAAGGAAAGTAAAAATTCAACTCCGGCTGCAGTTAAATGGCCTCCTGTAGAAGGCCCTAATACACCGAAGTTGTGTGTAGGTGGAAGCATTAATGCAGATGAGAAACAGATGCAGCTTATTAAGCAGATGGGCATCGATTATATTCTTATGGGCGGTCCAAAAATTCCATGGAAAGTGAATGATCTTCGTGCTATAATGGATAAATACAAGGTTAATGGTTTAACCGTTATTAATATGATGATTGGCGGTCACAATAACGCTATCTATGGGAGAGAGGGGCGTGATGAGGAGATTGCCAAAATTAAGGAATCCATTGTTGCAGCAGGAGCAGCAGGTCTCCCCGTTATTGAGTATAACTGGTATGTTGACAGGCTTATAGAGGGCTACTATGAAAAGAAAGGACGTGGGGGATCAGGAGTTACAGCTTATGATTATGCTCCGGTAAAAGATTTGCCGGCAAAATCTGAAATAGGCACATATACTGCTGAGCAAATCTGGGACCATATCACATA
>JADGPY010000319.1 GCA_017882205.1 Chitinophagaceae bacterium | reverse complement strand
CCTATCGGGAAAAGCATTTTCCTGATATCAGCCTTTGGAACAGGAGTCCTTGCAGGGTTTGCAGTATCGATGGATGCCTCTACCCAACTGCCTTCACGCAGCATTTCAGCATACATGCGCAATTGCATGGTAGTGCGTCCTCTCTCACCTAGTAATCTTCCATGAGGTAAGTTAGTTTCCTCACTGGCCTTATGAATAAGCGCATCCCCTAAGGAATCAATCTCTGAGGCGATCGTTTCCAGGAACACGGCCTTCTGTTCAGGGGATGTTTTTTTATATTGGAGAAAAGCTTCGGCAGCATTATTCATCACGGAGTTAATTTCATTTAGATCAGCATCCTGGTAGGTGGTATTCATATGGTTGATTTTATCTGGTTATTTAAATTTGAGTATTAAAGTGGCTTATTGGAGCGCACTTGCAATTGCATTATCAATTATTTCTAAAATGCGCTGCCGTTCTTCTCCTACGAGCATTAGCCTTGGAGCGCGGACATATTCAGATCCAAGACCTGTCTGAGTTTCCGCAAGTTTGATGTATTGAACAAGCTTCGGATGAATGTCAAGCTCAAGTAATGGCATAAACCATCTATAGAGCATTCTTGCTTCATCGTAACAGCCATCTTTGATCAGCGTGTATAATCTAACAGTTTCGTTTGGGAATGCACATACAAGACCGGCAACCCATCCATCAGCTCCCATCATTAGCGCTTCCATTGCAATAGTATCCACGCCACATAAGATCTTTAACCTTTCACCGAAATGATTAATCAGGCGGGTCACATTTGTTACCTCCCGGGTTGATTCTTTCACAGCTTCGATATTCTCACAATCCATCAATTCTTCGAACATGCCAATAGTGATCTCGGTTTTATAATCAATGGGATTGTTGTAGATCATTATTGGCAGATCGGTGGAGTTAGCAATGGTTGTAAAATACGTTACTGTTTCCCTATGATCAGTTTTATATCGCATCGGGGGAAGAAGCATAAGCCCATCGCAGCCAAGTGATCTTGCCAGTTTGGCCTGGCTTATGGCTTCCCGGGTAGAGCCTTCAGCAATATTCAGAATGACCGGTACTTTGTTGCCAATTATCTCTTTGGCATATTTGATCAGCCTTTCTTTCTCTTCACTAGTCAACACACTTGCTTCCCCAAGTGTACCTCCGACGATTATTCCATGCACTCCGGCTTCCAGTTGGGCCGCCAGGTTTTTTCCAAATAACTCAAGATCTAATTGGTCATCACTGGTAAACTTGGTGGTTATGGCCGGAAAAATTCCCTTCCAACTTATCATATAATAGATTTAAAGTTGTTTACAATTTTTCAAAGCGGATCGTTCTTGCCAGTCCATTTGAGTAGCCTGTAATTTGATAAACACCGCTGGATAATTTACTCAAATTTACAAGAATTGCATTTGAACCGGAAACCAGAACTGCATTTTGCTTCTGAATTATTTTGCCGAGCATATCGGTGACAACAATTTGCATATTGGTTACTTCTGAGGAACTAACATTAAGAGTTGCGATTCCTTTGTCTACTATAGTTGGACTAAGCCCGAGTATTTCGAATCCTTTAGCATTATTAATGATCGCAATGATGGTTGAATAAGTGATCTTTCCATCGGGCTCAGTCATTTTTAAACGGTAGTAATTTATGTGGGGAATTTCTCCTGAAGTTGAAATAAACTGCAATGGATTATTGTCTGTGAAATCAAAAGGCTGTGAACATCGGGCCTGGGTTGCTGAAATGCTGCCGATGCCTGCGAAATGCCTTCCATCAGTAGCTTTTTGAATTTCGAAGGTGATTGAAGATGAACTGCATGCTGCTTTCCAGTTGAGTATGTTACCATTGCCTTGTTTGTTGCCTCTGAAATACTCCATCGAGATGGCTAATACAGTTGGCGTGAATTCATCTGCTCCAGGATCCGGTGCTACCGCATCGCGTGAATCATTGTCAAAGTCTGTTGTAACTGCAGCAAGTGGAGTTCCGGCGCCATTTACTGCGTTATTAGTAGATGTTACTAAATGCAGATCTGATGCTGAGTTAACATAGTTGACTGTAAAACCGGAAAGGCTGTTCGCATCTCCGGCTGATGCAGTTTTCCATGCCGCAAATGTTTTATCGCCCGACCAATATCCTATTGTTGCAGCATTTGCAGTCAATACATTATAATCAGAAACATTCGCTGCCCAACCTGTTGCACTGCTTGTTACTGCACCATATGCATTTGATATTGCATAATGCTTTCCGGTTCCGCCGGAGCGGCTGTTGGTGAAAATATTATCTTTTATATCTATCGTAGGTACAGTAATGGCGGTTATGCTAAAATTTCCTCTATAATAACAGAAGGATGGTTGTGCACCCGAAGCTGCTGTTCCCTCAATATTAATGCTGTTGTAATAAATTCTTGCTGTATAATTTTGAGAAGCAGACGCCTGGCTCCAGATGCCTATAAACGATGTATTGGTTGTTTGCCCATTGCCAAGAGAAATCATATTATTTGCCAGGGTCATAGGATTGGCAATATTCGCGTTAATGCAAATGATACCTGATACCACTGAAGGGGCAGTTACGCTTACAGAAGTGCTGGCATTTGAAAGACCATAGATCTGGTTGCGGGTAACTATTATGCCATTGGTTGTGCTGCCTACATATATGCCGTCGATATTATTGGCGGAAGCTATTGTGTTCACCGCACTTAGTCCACTTATTGTATTTTGACTTACGATGACTCCTGGAGTGATATCGGTTACAAGGATACCCACACCCAGAGGAGTTGTAACATTTGCGAAAGTACCGTTTGTTGCAATTGCACTTATTGTATTACTATTGATGATGGCAGTTCCTGACTGGCATTCAATGGCCCTGAAAAGCCCTGTGCCACTCGTGTTGTTGGTTAAATTGGTAATGGTATTCAGAGTGATCGACACTATACCGGTATTGGTATTGAAGATGGCCCGCATTTGCCCGGTACCTGTGGTGGTTCCCAATACGCCATTTCTTATATTGTTAGGTTGGGTGTTCCCAATTATGTTTTTGGTGATAACAACTGTGCCACCTGCACCACTCGCCTCAATGCAATTAATATTTCCTGAAAAAACACCTCCGGAAAGAATATCTATTCCTCCGATCATATTTTTCGAGATCGAAATATTCCCGGTGCTGGAAGAATTTATTGGTACAACATAGGCATTTGCCACGGTTGGATTTACAATAATATTCCCTGTGGAAGTAATGCTGCCAATGGTATTACCGGTAACGGTTCCAATATTTGCATCCCCGGATGTGATATTGATGGCGCAAAAAACGCCATTTGGAATTCCGGCATTGCTTGAAGTGGCTTCTGTAAAATTGGTAATGGTGTTATTCTGGATACTGCTTACAACAGTACTCCCAACCGAAAGATCGATGGCGATAAAGGTGGTGGTTACAGTCCCAGCAATTGTATAAACGCCGGTGCCTGATGCTGTAGCTGAACCAATGCTATTATTTATGATGTTGTAGTTATTGCCTGAGGCCACCTGTATGGCCCGATGCACATTTCCGGTTGTGAACGTTCGCGTTGCCGTTTGAAAAAGTTTATTTCCATTTAAGGTCCAGTCGGTATTACCGGTTGAGATCAGGATTCCAACAGTGGGAAGATTGGCATTGAAATAATTTGACACATTATTATTTGAAAGTGTATTGCCGCTATTCTCTTGTCCGGCTATTGCTGTTCCTGCCGAGTAAAAGGAATTAACGGGAAATCCCCCTCCGTCTGCGAGGTTGCAATTGGAAATGGTATTGTTGTCGTTGCCGATGGTAGTGCCGGTGCTGAAATACAAGGTACCCGAGGTAACATTTGTTGTGGCACCGAGAAGGGTAATATTTTGAATAGTATTTGCGGTTGCATCATTGACAAACCGGATGGTTGAAGTATTTGCTGCGTTGCCAGTATTGGTATTTGAGATTGTCAATGCATTGCCGCCGCTATTTAATCCATCCATAGTAACGTTATCAGCGCCATTCAAATCAATAAGCGGGCCTGCAATATTTCCTGTTATTGAACTGGCTGTACCGCCTGTGGGGTTGATAGATATCCCTGTGTAGGATGCGCTGCCGGTTCCACTTGCATTCAATACTGCAGTGGCAGCCTCCATGGTGGCTCCATTGATAGTGATGGCTATGATGCCCTGATGAGTGCCGGCGTTAATTGCGTCGAATGCCGCTTTCAAAGTTGCGTAGTTCACGGGTGCGGCGGGAGCTACAGTTACTGCGACCTGGCAGAAACTGGTAGTAAATGTAAAAAATGTAATTAGGAAAAGGAAAATTGTCTTCATGAGTGTCATTTGTATTATTACGGATACAATGTAAGACAAGTTTTTTAAGAGGACTCCTGATACCTGCCACCTGATACCTAAAACAATTATTTGTTTAAATCAAACGTTTGTTTAACTTTGCGCTTCAAATGTCATCAAGAGAAAAACATAGTCAATTATTGGACACTGCCGAGAGGTTGTTTGCATTAAAAGGATTCGAAGGTACCTCTGTCCGGGATATTGCTGACGAGGCTGGTGTAAATATTGCTATGATCTCCTATTATTTTGGTTCTAAGGAGAAGTTGATGGAGGCGTTATTTGAAAAACGAATAGGGCATATTAAGATGAGGGTTGAGAATCTTTTAAAGGATAGTTCGCTCTCATCCATACAAAAAGTTGAAATGCTTATTGAGGAGTATGTTGAACGGGTGATGCGGGATAAACAGTTTCATAGAATTATGGTCTGTGAGCAGATCATCAATAAGAATCCTGCCATCATTAATCTTCTGAAAGAAATCAAATTAAAAAACGCATCCATAATAGGGGAGTTGATAAAGGATGGTCAGAAGAAAGGAGAATTTAAAAAGAAGGTGGATGTGGTCATGTTGTTAAGTGTTATGGTCGGAATTGTGACGCAATTGATGATCAATCATGATTATTATCGCGATTTTAATAAGCTTCAGGATACCCCTGATCCGGAATTTGAAAAATTATTACAGAACAGGGTGAGTTCATACATCAAAAAAATATTTAAAGCATTACTTGTAAATGAATCGTAAGAAATTTATACCAGGATTAAAAATAGCTGTATTATTTTTCACTCTATTGATCACGAAATCAGCTATGTGCCAGGAACAACGCGTGATCACATTGCAAGAGGCGATAGATCTTAGTGTCAAAAACAGCAAACTGCTTAAGGCGGGCACGGCAAGGATACTTGCTGCTGAAGCAGGAGTTACAGAGGCAGAGGACAATCGCCTGCCGGGGTTTTCAGTCAGTGGTTCTTACCTAAGACTAAATAGCCCAAATGTTGCGCTTAAAATAAAAGCGTTATCAGGTACCGGGACTGATAGTTCACGACCAGCAACAATTTCGCAGGCCATGTATGGAATTGCCAGCTTGTCTTACCCTTTGTATGCCGGTGGAAAAATAAAGTTTGGAATTGAATCTGCAAAATTCCTGGAACAGGCGGCAAAACTGGATGTTGACAATGATAAGCAAGGTGTGATCTTAAACACTGTTGATGCATTCATCAACTTATATAAGAGCAGCAAGGTTATTTGGCTTATTAAAGAAAGCCTTGACCAATCGCGGAAGCGGGATACTGATTTTCTACGACTTGAAAATAATGGCTTACTCGCGAGAAATGATCGATTAAAAGCTTCCCTTCAAACCTCGAATATTGAATTGTCATTGTTGGATGCCGAGAACAATCAGCGGATCGCAGGTATTAACCTGGACCTTATGTTGGGTCTTCCGGAAAATACAATTTTGAATCCTGATTCTTCAAGCCTGCATCCGGTAACCGGTTTAAAGACCCTGGATGAATATGAACAAATGGCCTTGCAAAGCCGAAAGGATATTGAAGCGCTTTCTTATAGGCAGAAGGCCGCGGCAACAGGAATTAAAATTGCCAGGGCTGAAACTTATCCTACTATAGCGCTTACAGGTGGGTATATAGCAGCCTATGTGCCTAACTTGCTTACTATTACAAATGCTGTAAACATTGGCGTTGGTGTTCAATATAACCTGGCTGGCTTGTGGAAGACAAACACCAATTTGCAAAAGGCAAAGGCAAGAGAACAGGAGCTATTAGCAAATTCGGAGCAAATGAATGATGGAATACGTTTGCAGGTTAATAAAGATTATGAGAACTATTTATTAAGCACTAAAAAGATCGATGTCTATAATAAAGCCATGCAGCAGGCTGAAGAAAATTTTCGAATCACTAAAAACAAATACGATAATAGCCTCGTAACAACAACAGATCTGCTTGATGCTGATGTGGCACAACTTCAGGCGAGACTAAATTTGACCTTGGCTAAAGCAGATGTCATTGCTGCCTATAATAAATTATTACAAACAACAGGAGGGCTGAACAAGCAATAATGATCAAAAATGTCAACGACGATTATGGATAAGAATATGGAAAAGAAAAAGCAAGAGAAAGTTTTAGCACCCAAAAAAAACCTTCGATTCATCATAGTCCTGGTTTTACTTGTTGTTGGAGGCGTATGGTTTGGTCTAACCAAATACATTCATGCCCAGCACCATGAAGAAACAGACGATGCACAGATAGAAGCGAATATTAGTCCTGTAATTCCGCGTATCTCTGGATATATAACAGAAGTCAGGGTTACAGATAACCAGGCTGTTCACAAGGGTGATACTTTAATGATATTGGATGATCGTGATCTGAAATTAAAAGTTAACCAGGCCGAAGCTTCACTTCTAACGGCGCAATCTAACCTGGAGGCAGCAAAGGCTTCTACCACTGCTGCAACCGCAAACATTGGAACTTCAAAAGCAAATGTTTCGACGATCAATGCACAAATTGAAGCTGCCCGGGTAACGGTTTGGAGGGCCACTCAGGATTTTAACAGGTATGCAAATCTTATAAAGGATCATTCAATAACACAGCAACAATATGAACAGGCATTAGCTGCAAAGCAAATGGCCGGGCATCAGTTACAAGTATTGATAGGTGAAAGGAACCAGGCATCGCAGCAAGTTGGAGTGGTGGCTTCACAAAGCAATGCTACTGCCCAACAGATAGGCATTGCTAATTCGATCATTAAGCAAAAGCAAGTTGATGTGGATGATGCAAAACTAAATTTATCTTATGCGGTAATCACCGCACCGGAAGAAGGTTTGGTGTCAAAGGTAAATGTACAGCCCGGCCAATTTATCACTGCAGGTCAACAGCTTTTCAGTGTGGTGCTGAATAATGATATCTGGGTAGTGGCTAATTTTAAAGAAACCCAATTTCATAAAATGAAGGTGGGGCAGAAGGTAACGGTTCATGTAGACGCTTTTCCTGACCATAATTTTGAAGCACAGCTTACTTCTTTTTCTCCTGCAACAGGCGCGCGTTTTGCCCTGCTTCCGCCAGATAACTCAAGTGGTAATTTTGTTAAAGTTGTTCAACGTCTTCCTGTCAAAATAGAATTTATAAATAAATCGGATTCGCTTATTCAACGGGTTAGGCCCGGAATGAATGTAAGTGTAGATGTTCACCTGGATTAAATATTTGGAAAGGTAAGCGATGATGCAACAAGACTCATTAGTAGAATATGGCAGCAGGAGAGTGATCATCACGATCACTGCCATTATATGCGCACTCCTTGAAATTGTTGATACTACGATCGTTAATGTTGCAGTAAACGATATGCGGGGGAATCTTGGTGCCACCATGACTGAAGTAGGGTGGGTGATCACAGCTTATGCAATTGGGAACGTGATCGTATTACCCATGACAAGTTGGCTTTCGCAGCAATTTGGAAGAAGAAATTATTTCGCTGCATCTATCATGCTATTTACTGTCTTTTCTTTTTTATGCGGGAATGCCAATGGTATCTGGGAACTGGTATTTTTCCGTTTCATGCAGGGACTCGGAGGAGGCGCTTTGCTTGTTACTTCACAAACGATCATCACAGAGAGCTATCCAGCAGAAAAAAGGGGAATGGCACAAGCCATCTATGGCCTGGGTGTTATCATTGGTCCAACCCTGGGTCCACCTCTTGGAGGGTATATTGTTGAGCACTACAGCTGGCCTTATATATTCTATATAAACATTCCCATTGGCATAATTGCAACCTTACTAACGTTACAGTTTGTACGAAGTCCTAAGTATGGGGCAAAGAAATCGCGCAAGGAAATTGACTGGCTTGGGATTGGACTGCTTGCTGTATCTGTTGGATCACTGCAATACGTTCTGGAAAAAGGACAGGATGACGATTGGTTCAACAGCGGTGTGATCATTCTGTTATCTGTTACGGCAGTATTTGGTCTTTTCTTTTTAATATGGAGGGAGCTTACTTATAAAAATCCGATTGTAGAATTGCGGGTTTTAAAAAATGGTAATCTAAGGGTTGGAACAATTCTTTCCTTCATACTTGGGTTTGGGTTGTATGGATCTACTTTTATCATACCACTTTATACCCAGTCCACACTTGGGTGGACAGCCCAGCAAGCTGGCATGCTAATGATTCCTGCCGCACTTACTACCGCTTTCACAATGCCAATTATTGGTAAACTTTTACAACGGGGAGTACCACAGCAATATCTTGTTGCCCTGGGCATGCTTCTTTTTTGTGGATTTAGTTATTGGGGGTATAAGATATTAACCCCTGAAACAAGCGCTGATAATTTTTTCTGGATGCTGATCATCAGGGGTCTTGGCATGGGGATGCTTTTTATTCCAATTACCACTCTTTCATTGTCTACGTTAAAAGGTCAGCAAATTGGGCAGGGGGCTTCATTTACAGGGATGATGCGTCAATTGGGAGGATCATTTGGGGTAGCAACAATAACAACGTTTATGGCACGTCAGAATATGGTTTATAGGAATGATCTTGTTGCCCATCTTGATGTTAATAGTATTAATGTTCAGCAGAGGGTAGCTTCAATGCAACATGGATTTATGGCAAAGGGGATGACTCCGGATGTAGCCTTAAAAAGCGCCTATAAGGCTCTTGAATCTGGTGTAATGAAACAAGCTGCCGTACTATCTTACATGGACGTGTTTCTATACCTGGGAATAATGTTTCTAATTTGTGTGCCGTTTGTGTTGTTTGTAAAGGGACGGCGTGCGCCGAAAACTAATTAATTACCTAATTTAGGACAATGAAAAAAAATATGAAAAAATATGTGATCATTATTACTTTGCTGTCTTTCAATTTTGCATATTGCCAGGTAGATCCATCGTACTTATCCAATCTGAAGTGGCGTATGATAGGGCCATATCGTGGTGGAAGAACTGTTGGGGCTGTAGGCGTTCCACAACAACCGAATGTATTTTACATCGGAGTTAATAATGGTGGAGTATGGAAAACAAATGACTATGGACGAACGTGGAACCCAATCTTTGATGATCAGCCAACAGGTTCAATTGGTGATGTGGCTGTAGCTCCCTCCAATCCAAATGTGGTATATGTTGGCAGTGGAGAAGGAGTACAGCGTCCGGACCTTTCCGTAGGAGATGGTATCTATAAATCGATTGATGCCGGAAAGACATGGGAACACCTTGGGTTAAATAATGTACAACAGATAGGAGGCCTTGCCATTGATCCCAAAAATGAGAATCGTGTTTTTGTCGCAGCATTAGGACACCCTTATGGGCCTAATGTGGAGCGAGGGGTCTATAGAACAACAGATGGCGGTAAAAGCTGGCAGAAAGTTTTATTTATTGATGAAAATACAGGAGCTATACAAGTGACAATTGATCCGGAAAACTCAGACATTATATATGCAGATCTATGGGCTGGCAGACAGGGACCATGGGAAAATGGACAGTGGAATGGAAATGAGAGCGGTTTGTATAAATCAACAGATGGGGGCAATAGCTGGAAGAAATTAACTACAGGATTACCCACGCCAAAGCAGGGTCTTTCACGAATCGGGTTTTGTATAGCGCCTTCAGATCCGAAGCGTTTATACGCCACCGTGGATGCTGGCAAATTTGGTGGCATCTATAGAAGTGATGATGCAGGGAACTCATGGACGCTAATGAATGGTGATGAAAGATTTTGGGGACGAGGGGATGATTTTGCAGAAATAAAAGTCGATCCTCTAATCGAAGATATAGTTTATACAGCGGACGTTGTTGTTTGGAAATCTAAGGATGGTGGTAAAACATGGAATGCATTTCGCGGAGCACCAGGGGGTGACGACTATCATCGGATATGGATAAATCCCAATAACAATAACATTTTACTGATCGCCAGCGACCAGGGAGCGATCGTTACAGTAAATGGTGGTCAAACATTTTCTTCCTGGTATAATCAGCCGACAGCGCAATTATACCATGTAAGTGCAGACAATGCCTTTCCGTATAATCTTTATAGTGGTCAGCAGGAGAGTGGTTCTGTTGGTATTGCCAGCAGAAGTAATGATGGGGCAATCAACTTTCACGACTGGCACCCGGTTGGCGCCCAGGAGTATGGATATGTTACCGCCGATCCCCTGGATCCGAATATCGTTTATGGCGGCAAGCTTTCAAAGTATGATAAACGTACTGGACAGACCCAGGACATTCAACCGGAAGCAGTAAGAAGCGGTAAGTATAGGTTCCTGAGAACTGCTCCCGTGATTTTTTCACCTGTTGACAATAAGACCATGTATTATGCGGGCAATGTATTGTTTAAAACAATGAATGGCGGACATAGCTGGGAGGTAATCAGCCCGGATCTCAGCAGGTCTCAATGGGATATTCCTTCAAGTGTTGGAATTTATACTACCGACCAATTAAAGAAAATGCCCAGGCGTGGTGTGATCTATACTGTGGCCCCTTCACCTAAAAATATCAATACTATATGGTGTGGCACTGATGATGGATTGATCTATCTTACCAGGGATGGGGGTAAAAGCTGGAAGGATGTAACTCCACCAGGAATTACATCCTGGAGCAAAATATCTTTGATGGATGCCAGCCACTTTGATGAGAATACTGTGTATGCTGCGGTAAACAGGATTCGTGTTGATGATTTGCACCCGCATATCTACAAAACACATGATGCAGGAAAAAGCTGGACAGAGATAGTGCATGGCCTTCCAGATGATCCTATCAATGTTGTAAGAGAAGATCCTATAAGAAAAGGCTTGCTTTATGCAGGATCTGAAAGATGCGTGTATGTGTCTTTTGATGATGGAGAACATTGGCAAACTCTACGGCTGAATATGCCTGCAACCTCTATTCGTGACCTTATTATTAAAGATGATGATATTGCTGTGGGTACACATGGAAGGGGATTCTGGATACTGGATGATATCACTTCTCTTAGACAAATATCGGCTGCCAAATCTATGAATACAATTCTTTATAAGCCACAGAATGGGTATCGTGTACGTTGGAGTATGTGGACGGACACTCCTCTGCCACCCGATGAACCTGCCGGGCAAAATCCACCTGATGGGGAGATCTTTGATTATTATTTAAAAGAAGCTGCATCAGAAGTAACATTGGATATTTTCGATGATAAGAATCAGTTAGTTCGTTCTTATACAAGCAATGATACCTTATATACGATTCCTGCAGTAAATATTCCATTGTATTGGATACGTCCCCAACAAATATTGTCTGCATCAGCGGGGGCACACCGATTTGTCTGGAACATGCATTATGCACCGCTAAATGTTCCCCCCGGTTATCCCATCGGTGCAGTCTATCAGAATACTGCACCCTCTTCAACATCCCCATGGGTGATGCCTGGAAATTATACAGTACGGATGAAAGTGAACGGTGAGGTATATACGCAACCATTTTCTGTAAAAATGGATCCAAGGGTAAAAACATCATTAAAAGATCTGAAACAGCAACATGATCTTTCATTGATGTGTTATCTGCGAAGAAAACAAATCAGCACGACGGTTGATAAACTTCGGGCACTAAGACAGCAGCTGAAAACTCACCTGGCTGATGCCACTGGGGTTATCGTTACTAACTTAAATGCATGTGATCAGCAAGCGGCAGAATTAGAAACTCCATTAGGAAGTGATAAGATAAGTTTTACGAAGATGTATGGTTCTTATGCGGGGTTATTTAATTTATTACAGGAGGCTGATGCTCCTCCAACTTTACAGGTACTGAGATCATTAGACGAGACAAATAAATCATTTGATCAAGTTTGGAGCAAATGGTTGCTTGTTGAAAAGAATATTGGTGAATGTTTGAAGGAAAAATAGGGCCTCGCGAAGTGAGACACTATTTTTCTTTCAGCAACTGATCAATCTTTTTATTGAACTCCTTTGTATAGGCAATAAAATATTGTCCTGTTCCCTGCCCGAAGAAATCAGTATCAAAGAACCTTACCTTTCCTTTCTTATCAATGATAATAGATGATGGGAATACTTTTATCTGGGTTACCTGTGGCAAGGTTTTTTCTGTACGCAGGCTATCTATTACAGTAACTCCCGTGACAAGCATTGGATATTTTACATCGAATCGTTTCTGAAATTTTTGAAGACTTGCGACAGAACGGTTGAAGTCTGTACTGTATTCATATGCCAATGAGACTACTTCAACACCACGGCTTTTGTTCTTGTTATAATAGTTGCTTAGAAATGCCGTTTCATCCATACAGTTTGGACACCATGATCCCATTAGTTGTATGATTACAACTTTATTCCTGAATCGCTCATCATTTATCGAAACCATTTTTCCCCTAAGATCATGGAAGCTAAAGTTGAGTTTTTCCTCTCCGGGTTTAAGGTACATTGCAACGGGATCAGTGGATACTTTAGCATTGGGATCCCTGGTGGCTGTCCAGCTTTCCTTATACCTGGCACCCGAATAATAAGTGGCATTGGTTATAGTATGAGCATTAGAAAGGGTTCCTGTAAATAAAAATGCATGTGCACCATCAAATCCAGACAACATAAATTTAGTGCCCGTCACGATTCCTTCCTGGTAACGGTAGTCGCCAGACGCGGTTAAAAATGTACCGGTTAACCTGTTGCCTTTTTGAACAAATTCTGCAAGAGAAGTAGGTTTATCCTGGTGATCACTTGAAAAATTGACAGCCCATCTTCCTGTGATATTATAGTTTGCCGGTGCACTCCCGGTAAATCGTGGTTTTTGTCTTTCGGCAGTAAAAGGAATTACCTGTAAAGAGCCCGAGGTACCCTTCATCCACACTCCATTCCAATTGTCCTTATCCACTTTTACCCTAAATGACGATTCGAATAAGGGCATCTGAATAAAAACCGAATCTTTGTAGAACCTGATATTGTAAACTTTGATTTGTTCACTTCCATTAGTTATATACATTATTTTTTTTGTGCCCACCTGTTGAAGGGTAAAATTGAAAATAATATCAATTCCATCGTCCCGATGTAAAGCTGCGCGCCATGTGTCTTTAGGAATATTGTTCTGTGCAAAAGAAAAAGTACAGGATAGTATTATAAGAGAACAGATAAAACGATAGAGCATGAACAAATAATTGTGGGCGCAAAGCTAATTAATAAGGAGTTGTGGCAGTTGATTATAAATAAATAATCCCATTCTTCATTACCATTCTAAGATTTCGAATTGCATGAATATTTTTGGAAGGATCACCATCAACAACTATAATATCTGCAAACAATCCGGTCCTGATTCGACCCACCGTTTTATTGATGTTAAAAACATCAGCATTGACAGATGTTGCAGAACGAAGGACATCTATAGGCTGCATCCCATATTCCACCATCATTTCCATTTCACGCGCATTATCCCCATGTGCGAATACACCCACATCTCCTCCCATACAAATTGTTACACCAGACTTCAATGCATCTGAAAAGCTTTTGCGTTTTTTTAGAAGGGATAAAGGTTCGGGTTCGCTATTCTTTTTCCAACCTCTATACTGTGCAATTGCATCACTTGCTGCAAGGGTAGGGCAGTACGCAATGCCTTTTTCTTTCATAGATCTAAATATCTCTAATGTCCCATCGTTTCCATGCTCTATAGTAGTAACACCTGCCGCAATTGCTCTTCTCATCCCTTCAGGTGTTGAGGCATGAACTGCCACCATCCTGCCACTGCTGGAAGCTACTTCCACTGCTGTCTTTAACTCTTCGTATGTAAATGTTGGCCTGGTTTCTTTATCAAGGCCCCAACCATAATCTGCATAAAGCTTTACTACATCTGCACCTTTTCCAATCTGTGTTCTGATTTCTTTTATTAATGCATCCCTGCCATCAGCTTCAGCAGCCCCGCGGGGAGATTCAATATCATAACTCAATTCTTTTGGACCATAAGATCCGGTTGCTACGATCGCCCTGGTTGATACAAGCATTCGTGGGCCGGGAATGATCCCCTTCTCTATGGCATTTTTCAAACCAACATCATCATAGCCAGCCCCTTCAGTGCCAAGATCCCTTACTGTTGTGAAACCCGCAAACAAGGTATTTTTTG
>JADGPY010000318.1 GCA_017882205.1 Chitinophagaceae bacterium | reverse complement strand
CCGAGCCCCTCACTTGAACGTGATAAATCAATTGTAAAAGCATTGAAGCAAAGAAAAACTGTCCGTGAAATAAGCGATAAGATACTTTCTTTGCAGGTACTTTCGAATCTTCTCTGGGCAGCAAATGGAGTAAATCGTAAAATAGGCCCGTTTGGAATTCCTGGAAGAACCGCTGCATCGGCAAGTAACTCACAGGAAATTGATCTTTATGTTGCCATGCAGGAAGGAGTTTATTTATATGACGCGTTTCATCACAGACTGCTTCCAGTTGTTGCGGGTGACCTGCGTGCCCTGGCAATTGGTCCTGGCCAGGCAAATTTTGTAACGAAGGCTCCGGTTCAGCTCATCTACATCGCGGATGTTCATAAACTTACCAATACATCCGGTTATCAAGAACCCGGTCTGCAAGATCCTGAAATTCAAAAATCATATTATTATGTTGATACAGGTCTCATTGCAGGAAACGTATATTTATTTGCTGCTTCTCAAGGTTTGGCATCATGGTTCCATAATTGCAATAAATCCGGTCTTGCAGCAAAATTAAACTTGCGTGCCGACCAGCGGGTACTCTTTGGCCAGACAGTTGGATATCCTGTTAAAAAATAATAAAGGAGATTTCAAATGGAGATTTCAGGAAATACCGTATTCATTACGGGCGGGGCGACGGGTATAGGTTATGCAATGGCCGAAGCTTTCTTGGAAGCGAGGAATGAAGTCATCATTTGCGGCCGCAGGGAAGAAAGACTTCTTGAATCTCAAAAAAAACATCCGGAGTTCCATATCAAAGTATGTAATGTGGCTGAAGAACCGGATCGAAGGAAATTGGTGGAATGGATAACTGCCAACTTTCCGCAGTTAAACATTCTGGTGAACAATGCCGGTGTGCAAAGAGATATTGATTTCACCAAAGGTGTTGCCGAATTCCTGGCTGGAGAAAGTGAAATCAAATTTAACTTGGAAGCGCCGATAGTTCTCTCCGGGATGTTTATTCCGCATTTAGCCGGAAAGAAAGAAGCTGCCATCATCAATGTTTCATCCGGATTAGGTTTTGTACCTGCCGCTCGAATGCCGGTTTATAGTGCGACGAAAGCCGGGTTGCATGCTTTTTCCATGGCGCTCAGACAGCAGCTTTTAAAACTTGGGATCAAAGTTTTTGAAGTGGTTCCGCCGGCGGTCGATACGGAATTAAATCCGGAGGGAAGAGCCAAAAGAGGCAATTATAAAGCGAATCTGTCGCCTGCGGAATTCGTGGGCTCGATAATGAAAAGCTTCAAAAATGATGTCTTCGAAATCGGATATGGGATGTCGGAAGGCTTGATCAAAGCGTCCAGAGCTGATCTGGACAAGAGCTTTCAACAGATGAATAGCCGGTGGTAAATCTGTGCAGCAAATTTTTAGCAACAAACAAAAACAACTATGAGTTTTGCAGTGAGCTTCTTAATAAAATTAGTAACTTTATATAAGAAGTTGTTTCGCGCTTCGCGCGAATACATTCTCAGGCCTCCGGCTGGGGAGCGCCTGGTTAGGCGGCAACCAATTATTGTTGAAATATTTTATTTATTTCACTAAAAGGAGCAGCATTATTTGCAAAAGTACAAGTTCCCTTTTCTAGGACCTCTTTTGACGCTCTAAGAAACTCACCCAATGAAGCTCGACTCAATAATGAACCTAGACTAATTCTCTTAACGCCAATGTTCCCTAATTCTGAAACCGAAAAGGAAGCACTTATCATGACATTTATCGGTTTATCCACCGAATGTACAACTGAAGAGATATCGTCAAGACTGCTCAATCCTGGTGCATATAAAACGTCTGCCCCCACCTCTTGAAATGCTTGTAATCTATGTATAGTATCTTTTAGATCATTTATTCGATGAACAAAGTTTTCAGCGCGTGCTGTAAGTATGAATGGAAAGTTAAAAGTATTTTTAGCTGCAACTGCTGCGCGTATTCGTTCTACCGATAGACTAAAATCATAAATTGGCTTTTCTGCTATTCCAGTAGCGTCTTCAATAGACGCACCCACCAATCCTATTTCTCCCGCCTTAATAATTGTATTATACACTCCATCAGGACTATCACTATATCCATTTTCTAAATCGGCACTTACAGGTAAATCTGTTGCTGCTAAAATGTCTTTTGCATTATTCAAAATTTCTTCCTGTGATAATTTTCTGCATAAATCAGGTTTCGCTAATGAGAATGCAAGTCCTGCGCTTGTTGTTGCTAGTGCTTCAAAACCTAGATTTGTTAATATTTTAGACGTTCCTGCATCCCATGGATTTGGAACTAAAAAACATCCAGGTCTTTCGTGCAAGGATTTAAATGTTATTGCTTTTTCTTTTTGAGATTTCATAATTCACCCATAATTATTCATTTGATGTAGCTACAAATATGTTACATTTCAATTTTTATGTGATCGAAGGAAGAAGTAACCAAAAATATACTTAATTATTATCATTCCATCCATTGACGAGTGTAAATGAAGCTATTGCTGCACCCTCTCTAAGTTTTTTTGCATCCTGATATTCTTTTGAGTAATACCATTCTTTTGCTTTTTCAAAAGAAGGAAACTCTAGAATTACGATTCTTTCAGAAATATCTTGTCCTTCAAGCTGCATTTTTTCTCCTCCTCTAACAATAAATTTGCCGCCATATTTAGCGATTGTTTCTGGTGTTGCCTTTAGATACAAAGTATATTTATCGTTATTAGTAACGTTAACACGAGCGAATATATACGCTGACATAAAATGACCTTTCAGATTATCCTTTATATGTTTCACAAGTATTATTTAAAGTAAATGTTCCTTTTTAATTTTCAAATGAATTCAGAAGTACGTAACGATACATATTTGGTGTTATATGGTACAACGAACAAATCGCTTTCTTTTAAATCTAATAATTTGTTGCCGCCTAACGGACCGGCGCTAAGCTGCGGCGTTGATAAGTTTCGTAATGTAACAAACGAAACAAGTTCATGCTGATAACCAAATTGATAAGTATCAAAGTTATAGGTACTAAAAACTGAATAATAAAAACGAATAACCACCACCAGCAATGCTTAACGTACCACGCTTGCCCGCCGTCTTGTTGGGCGGGAGCGCCTGGTTAGGCGGCACATTATTAACCTTTTGGTTTTCTTGGAAACAACATCGGAGTTCTGGATTTGTACTCGAGATAAGATGACCCAAAGCGAAACTCCAATTCCCGTTCTTCATATACTTTCACGAAGAAAAGTAGTGCTGGTGTAAACAGGAAGAGCACCCAGAGCACAAACAATATTGATTGAAACCAGATCCCCAATGACAATCCCAAACCCAGGACAGCAAGCACCATGGGATTACGAGTCCTCGCATACAACCAATCTACTGCCAATTTTTTACTGAGTACTATGAAAAAAGGTGCACCAAGTCCGTTCAAGGCGAGGTTGATTACGGTTAGCAACGTGAGACAACCAGTGATAATGACCAACAATAAGCCAATTTCTGCCGGTATAGGGATTGACCAGCCAGACCAATCTCGATGCGTGGTTAATGCTCGACTAATAGGAATACCAAATGTAAAAACCAGCGCAGAATGGACAAACGTCGTTAT
>JADGPY010000317.1 GCA_017882205.1 Chitinophagaceae bacterium | reverse complement strand
CAGAATTGATCTGCTCGGTTAAATAAGCCATTTTTGCAATTGCTTCAAGCACGGCACTATTGTACACAGCTTTTGCCGCTGTTTTCCCCCAGCTAAATGGTGCATGATTGCCTACCAATACCATCTCCACTTCTTCATAGTCATATCCTTTCTCATGAAGACAATTCATTATCTGGAACCCTGTCTGGTATTCGTAGTCTCCTTTTATCATATCATCATGCATTGGCTGCGCACACGGAATATCCACAATGTTATAGTCAGCATGGGTAGTTCCAAAAAGAGGAATGTCTCTTTGCGATTGGGCCCATGCAGTTGCATAGGTGGAATGTGTGTGAACAATTCCATTTACTTTTTCCCAATGTTTGTATAATACTGCATGTGTAAGAGTATCAGAAGAAGGTCGAAGTTTCCCTTTAACCTTCTTTCCCTCAAAATCAACTATTACCATTTTATTGGGAGTTAAATCTTCGTAGGGAACACCACTTGGCTTAATCGCAAATACACCCAAATCCCTATCGGCAGCACTCACATTGCCAAATGTAAATATTACAAGGTTAAGTTTCGGTAATTGCATGTTTGCCTCATAAGCTTCTTCCCTTATTTGTTTATACTTGTTCATATTTAGACTTTTTGTTCTAGAAAACTTCCCAGTTTTTTATATTGAATATAGCGTTTTGAATAGATAATTGTATTGGCGGCATTTGGATGATACTCTGCATCAAACCCCTGCCCCATAGCCATCATAGCATCTTCTACTCTTTCGTATAAGCCAGCTACTGTTGCAGCAAACATTGCTGCTCCTAATGCACAAGATTGTTCTGACCTATGAATCCGTATTGGCATATTAATCACATCAGCCATCATCTGCATGATAAATGGAGATTTCCTGGCAACACCACCTAGTCCAATCAATCCCTTAACATGAACACCGTGCTCAGTAAAACGGTCAACAATTGCTTTAGCGCCAAAGCAGGTCGCTTCAGCAATCGCCCTGAATATTTTAGGTGCATCTGATCCGAGATTTAACCCATTAATCACTCCTTTTAATACCTGGTTGGCATCAGGAGTGCGTCGTCCATTAAACCAATCTACTGCCAGTTCTCCCTCTTCGGTGAGGGTCAATTGTTCTGCAAGGCGGCTAAGTGCAGGAATTATTTTATCTGTCGTTTCCTCAACAAGCTTATTCAATGTTTCAGTATCTGCTAATTTTGATTGAAGAAGTATATTTTTCAATGGCCATGCAAGCACATTTTTAAACCAGGCATAGGCATCGCCAAAAGCTGATTGCCCGGCTTCCATGCCCATCATACCTGGAATAATAGATCCCGGCACCTGTCCACAGATCCCTTCTACCAATATACCTTCTACATCGGGTATTGGCGCCACCAGCATATCACAGGTGGAAGTGCCCATTACTTTGCTAAGATGGTAAGGTTCAATCTGACCACCTACTGCACCCATATGCGCATCGAAACCACCCACACCTATTACCACCTCTGTTGTTAATCCCAGGCGACCTGCCCATTCTACACTAAGTTTCCCCGCTGGTTTATCAGATGTATATGCATCGGTATATAATCTACCGGTAAATCCTTTTAACACAGGATCAAGTGTGGTAAAAAAATCATCCGGCGGTAGTCCACCCCATTCAGGTGCCCACAATGCTTTATGACCGGCTGCACAAACACTTCTTTTCATCTCATGAACGTCTTCTCCTCCGGTTAAGAGGAAGGGGATCCAGTCGCAATGTTCTACCCAAGAATAACAACTTTTCCTAACTTCTTCATCCTCCTTTAAGATGTGTAACAGTTTAGCCCAGAACCATTCGGATGAATATATCCCACCAACAAACTGGAGATAATTAATGTCGAACTTTTTAGCATGCCTATTTATTGCTGCTGCCTCATCTACTGCAGTATGGTCTTTCCAGAGCACAAACATGGCATTTGGATTACTTTCAAATCCCGGAATAAGTGCAAGTGGGGTACCTGTTTTATCAACCGCAACAGGTGAAGAACCAGTGGTATCTACAGAAATGGCTTTCACATTTGCAGCCACTAATGGGCCTGCCTGTAAAATGCATCGTTTAATAGTTTCTTCGAGACCTTCCACATAATCCAGTGGATGCTGCCTGAATTGGTTCAATGATGGATTACAATATTTCTGATCCTTCCAGCGGGGATAATAATAAATAGCGGAAGCTACCTCTACACCATTGGCCGAGTCAACTATAATTGATCGAACAGAGTCTGTTCCGTAATCAACTCCTATCACATATTTTTCAGATGCATTCATTTCCTTTTATTAATTAAGATGATGTTCCTTTAAAATTGGAAGAAGATCATGTAACTCAGTAAAGTCCCCCGCAAACCGAATAATGTTGTTATACCCCGTGAATTCTTCAGGCTTATGAAGTATGGTCATTACAACTGTATCCATTCCTGCATTACGGGCAGCCTCAACTCCTTTCGGAGTATCTTCAAACACCAGGCATTCTTGTGGTGAGACTCCTAACATTTCGGCTGCTTTCAAAAATGTTTCAGGGTTTGGCTTGCTTTCATGTACATCATCTGCACTCACTATCGCATCAATAAATTTCCTGATCCCTGTTCCATCTAATACAAAATCAATGTTGAACATAATTGCTGCAGAGCCAATTGCCTGTTTGATCTCAGCTTCATGTGCTGCCTCTAAAAATTCATACAATCCTTCTATTAATTTCAATTGAGGTCTGAATGCTTGTTGGTAAGCTTCCTCCTTTTCCAGGCTCATCCTATCCATCTCTTCCTTTGAGAACCTGCCAGGAAAGATTCTTTCAAGCAACTCGTTATTTTTGCCATAACATTCGGCCTTCATTGTCTCTAATGACAGATCAGCTCCCAGGTTATTAAGGATACGGTGCCATGCTTCAATATGGTAATTCATATCATTTATCATGGTTCCGTTTAGATCGAATATGAAAGCTTTTTTGATCATATTTATTAAGGCGGTCGGGGCGCTTCGAGCGACCTGAACGCTAAACGACTCAGCGGGCAATTAGCGTTCAGGTCGCTGAAAGCGCCCCCGACCGCTGCGCCACCAGCTATTTAACCGATGCTGCGTATTTAGTTACAGTATGGTATTTTTCTCCTGGCTTTAAAGTGGTTGAAGGAAAGGTTGGTTCATTGGGTGAATCCGGAAAATGCTGCGTTTCGAGACATAAGCCAGTATGTTGCCTGATCGGTTTCCCATCGCTGGTTTTTAAAGTCCCATCCAAAAAGTTACCTGAATAAAACTGGAGGCCAGGCTCGGTAGTGTACACTTCAACCT
>JADGPY010000054.1 GCA_017882205.1 Chitinophagaceae bacterium | reverse complement strand
GTACGGGATTGGGTAGCAAATCCTACACCATCTCCAAAATCTTTTAACTGGCGTGCACCAATATTAGAGGTCATGATGATCATGGTATTCTTAAAATCAATCTTTCTTCCCAATCCATCAGTAAGGATGCCATCATCCAATACCTGCAATAATATATTATAGATATCAGGATGTGCCTTTTCAATTTCATCCAGCAGGATCACTGAATACGGTTTACGTCTAACCTTCTCTGTTAGCTGACCCCCTTCTTCATATCCAACATATCCCGGAGGTGCACCTATCAATCTACTCACAGTGAATTTTTCCATGTATTCACTCATATCAATTCTAATCAATGCATCATCGCTGTCAAACATATAACGTGCAAGGGCACGCGCTAATTCAGTTTTACCTACTCCTGTAGGACCAAGGAATATAAAGGTACCTATTGGTTTTTTAGGATCCTTCAAACCCACCCTGTTGCGCTGGATAGCCTTAACTACCTTTCCTATTGCCTCAGCCTGTCCAACAACAGCACCTGAAAGATCCAGTGCCATACGACGTAACTTTTCGGTTTCGGCCTGAACCATACGTTTTACAGGTATCCCAGTCATCATACTCACTACTTCTGCGATGGCGTCTTCATCTATATGGAAACGCTTATGCTTGCTATCTTCTTCCCAATCGGATTTTGCTTTTTCCAATTCTTCCTGTAATCTCTTTTCAGTATCTCTTAAAGAAGCAGCTTCCTCAAAGCGCTGGCTTTTAACCACTTTATTTTTTTCCAGTTTGATGTCCTCTATTTTCTTTTCTAACTCAAGCACTTCAGCGGGAACATTAATATTTTTAAGATGAACCCTCGCTCCTACTTCATCCAGCACATCAATGGCTTTATCAGGCAAAAGCCTGTCTGTCATATACCGGTCACTTAACTTAACGCAGGCATCAATGGCAGCATCTGAATAAATTACATTATGAAAATCTTCATACTTACTCTTAATATTAGTGAGTATCATAATGGTTTCTTCCACACTTGGTTGTTCAACCATCACCTTTTGAAACCGGCGATCGAGGGCACCATCCTTTTCAATATACATTCTGTATTCGTCTAATGTTGATGCACCAATGCATTGAAGTTCCCCTCGCGCAAGAGCAGGCTTGAAGATATTGGAGGCATCCAAAGAACCACTGGCCCCACCTGCACCTACAATGGTATGTATTTCATCAATAAAGAGGATCACATCCCTGTTCTTTTCCAGTTCATTCATAATGGCCTTCATCCTTTCTTCAAACTGGCCACGATATTTTGTTCCAGCTACCAGGGCAGCCAGATCAAGTGAAACAACTCTCTTATCAAACAGCACCCTGCTAACCTTACGCTGAATGATGCGTAATGCCAGCCCTTCCACAATCGCAGTTTTACCTACTCCGGGTTCCCCGATAAGGATAGGGTTATTCTTCTTACGACGACTAAGGATCTGAGAAACCCGCTCAATTTCAATCTCCCTACCAACAATTGGGTCTAAACCATTCATCTCCGCCAAACGGGTGATATCCCTGCCAAAATTGTCAAGAACAGGCGTTTTGGATTTTGGTTGGCTGGCTGCCCCTTTTGCAGAACGTTGTTGTTGTGAATAAGCTTTTCTCTCTTCATCAAATTCTTCACCTTCATCATCCTGGAAGTCAGCTTTGGGATCAGTTTTGGGATCAGTTTTAACATATCCCAATTCGTTTTTGAACATGTCATAATCAACGTCAAACTGGTTAAGGATCTGGGTAGCTATATTCTCCTTGTTCTTCAAAATGGAAAGCATCAGGTGCTCGCTTTCCACTAAAGGGCTTTTATTGGCCTTCGCTTCCAATACGGTTATCCGAATTACTTTCTCGGCCTGCTTGGTGAGGGGCAAGGAATTAATATTAGCAATATTTTTGCCTGTCTTATCTTTCACAGCGAGTTCTATCTCCTTGCGAAGCTCATAAAGATCAACATTTAAAGACTTTAGAATCTTGATCGCTGTATTTTCCCCATCCCGGATAAGTCCCAACACAAGGTGTTCAGTCCCTATAAAATCATTGCCCAGTCTTAAGGCTTCTTCCCTGCTATAGGAAATAATTTCTTTGACTTGAGCTGAAAAATTATTGTCCATTTATCTTAATTTAATTAGTCTATACAATAATAACGAATAAAACTCATCTTTAGTTGTCAGTAAAAATGCACATCATGTTGAAAACACGGAATAAACCCAGTTCTTAGTTCTAAGTTAGTTGGAACTGGTATTTTCAACTAACTTAGAACTAAGAACTGTTCTCACCATGAAAGTCAAAATTGATACCAAAGAGAAATTCCACGTAATAACAGTAGAAGAAAAGGAATTACCTGCTAATATGACAGAGGAACTCAATGAAATGTTGCTTTTATATATGAATGAAGAAATAAAGAATGTAGTCCTGAAATTGGGGTCTATAGAATCCATAGATGAAGGTACTGCCAAAGATATTGCACGGATACAACAAAACTTTTATGAGAACAATTGTTCCTTTGTGATCTGTGAACTTCAAAAACCAGTGGAAAACTTCCTGGATGATATGGATCTGTTGGAATTGCTGAATGTTGTGCCTACCGAAAGCGAGGCCTGGGATATTGTTCAGATGGAAGAAATAGAAAGGGAGATGTTATGACCAGCGGGTTCCGCCAAAAACAATAAAAATATTCAATTTTGCTTGCTTTAACCATTTTAGGAAACAATTCTGCTATACCTGCTTTTAACAGGCACCCTACTGCCCAGGTTTTACAGAATTTTGAACAGAGCTTTTTGATTGATTGTGGCGAAGGTACCCAGTTGCAAATGGAAAAATACAGGGTTAGGAATAGCAAGATCAACCATATATTAATCTCGCACCTGCATGGTGATCATTACTTTGGATTGATCGGTTTGCTTTCCAGCATGGCCCTTCTTGGAAGAAAACACGAGTTACATCTTTACGCGCCGGCTGCGTTAAAGGAGATCATAGATCTTCAACTGAAAAGTGCCGCAGCACACCTATCCTATGATTTGGTTTTTCACCCACTTGTTAAGGATGGACTGATCCTTGAGGAAAAAAAAATAATAGTAAGCTGTTTTAGGGTGCAGCACCGGATAGAATGCTGGGGATTTTTATTTAAAGAAAAGAAGAACATTAGAAAGATCCTTCCCGAAGAAGTAAAAAAATACAATGTCCCCACATCTTTTTTTGAACAGCTCCACCAGGGTATAGACTATATTACGGAAACCAATGAAACGATACTAAATTCGCTTCTTACAATTCCATCCACTCCTCCCAAATCATATGCTTATTGTGCGGATACAATATATGATGAACAACTAGGAGAGAAGGTGAAAAATGTTGACCTGCTTTACCACGAAGCCACCTACCTCCATGCCCTACAAAAGCGTGCTGCCGCGAGGTTTCATTCTACAAGCATCGAAGCTGCCATGATAGCCAGGATATCCGGAGCTAAAAGATTATTACTCGGCCATTTCTCAAGTATGTACGAAACGTTGGATGAATTTACAAAAGAAGCCTGCGGGATATTTAAAGATACAGAGCTTGCGATTGAGGGAATGTGTTATTTGATTTAAAAATTCAGAATCCACTGAATAAAATCAGGGAAGTATTTTCTCCACGCAGCCTCGTTATGCTTTTGTATAGGATCTATGATCTCATATAACTTTGCATGAGAAGAAGAATGTAAAATATTTTCAATCTTTTGCATGTCAGAAACCATCTCTTCCGACTCACTTCCACCTGCATAGAAGAATAATCTATCATCCATCTTCTTTGCAGATTTTTCAAGATCTGCAGTAAGCTGAGGAGCCGTCCAAAATGCCGGTGAAAATATCCCGGCCCCACCAAAAACATCCGGGTAACGCATCACCGCAACCATAGAGATCAATCCACCCATAGAACTTCCTGCAACAAAAGTGTTTTTTTTATCCTTCATTGTTCTGAGGTGACTATCGATGTAAGGTTTTAATGTTTTAACCAAAAAATCAACGTAAGCATTGCCCTCGCCCTTTCCGTACTTCCTGAATTCATATGGATTGTATTCGGTTAATCTCTTCACCGGACTATTATCAATTCCAATCACAATGCATTCTTTGCCACCCTTTTTGAATAATGTATCAAGACATTCATCCACCCCCCATTCACCAAATGAAGAAGTGGCTGCATCAAACAGGGCTTGCCCATCATGCATATAGAGTACAGGATACTTCTTTTTTGACATTTTATAATCTGCCGGCAAATAAGCCCAAATTCTTCTTGTTCTATTTAATTCAGGCATATAAAAAACAGAATCAAGAATGATCACATTAGCGGATGCTGTATGTTGGCGTGCGGAAATACCTGATGGAAAATCATCTTTCCATCCACCTACCTGGAGTGATATCATAGTATCATTCAATAAATTCAACTCCCTGTTGGAAATATCAAATCCGCTCAGTTTGGTTTCAACCTTTGACCAACTACCCCTGGTAAGCTTATATTCATATTTGCCTTTCGGCAAGCTAACATCAAGATACACACTACCATCATTACCCATTGAAAAACGTCCCCCCTTATAATCAGGCACCCAGTTATTAAAATTTCCGGCAACATATACTGTATCAAGAGTATGCTTTGACGAAAGCTGTTTTACTTCAAAACGAAGATGTATTTGGGAAAAAAGAAAGTTGGATAGAATACAGAAGAAGACAAGTAAGATAGGCTTTTTCATATGCGTGGAGGAATGAGCAATGGGCAATGAGCAATGATCAATGATCAATGGTTCTTTGATAAATAGGCAATTATCTTTTCATGAAGATCCTTGCTTAATGGAACAACAGGCAAGCGGCAAACATTTTCGATGATACCCAACTCGTATAAAAATGCTTTGACACCAGCAGGATTATTTTCCGCAAAAAGGAGGTCATTACCTTCCAGGCATTTATAATGTAATGGGCGTGCTTTTTCGAAACTTCCTTTCAATCCATATCTTATCATTTCAGAAAAATCTTTAGGAAAGCAATTGGCTGCAACGCTTATCACACCATCCATTCCACAGGCAACAAGTGGAAGAGCCAGGTGATCGTCGCCACTCACTACTAAAAAATCCGCAGGCCTGTCCTTCAATATATGCATGCATTGCACCATGTTACCACTTGCCTCCTTTATCCCCTTGATATTCTCAACTTCTTTTGCAAGACGCAAGGTGGTAGCTGCTGTAATATTACTACCCGTCCGGCCCGGTACATTGTATATGATGATCGGCTTTGGTGATGCCTTCGCCAATGCCTTATAATGCAAATAAATTCCTTCCTGTGATGGTTTATTGTAAGATGGACTTGCACTGAGGACTGCCGCAGCTTTTTCAAGCGGATACGATTCAAGATCTTTCATTACTGCCCTGGTGTTGTTGCCCCCTATCCCAACTACCACGGGTACACGCTGTTTAACTGTATCAAATGTAAACCGAACGATGTCGAGTTTCTCCTCTTTGCTTAGTGTTGGGGTTTCACCGGTAGTTCCAAGTGTAACCACGTATTCCACTCCCCCATCGATTACAAAATCAAGCAGGTTTTCCAAAGCAGGATAATCCACTTCCCAGTCTTTTTTAAATGGGGTTACCAAGGCGACCCCAGTACCAATAAGCTCTTTGAGTAAAAGCAAGTTTTAAGTTTTAAGTTCTAAGTTCTTCCCAATGTCCCATCTTTCCAAATTTTTCTATCCTTTGATTGATTCGCACTTCAGGGGAAATCTGTTCTAATTCTTTGAAGAGAGGCATCACATAATTTTTCAATTTTGTGGCGGCTTCATCATAATTCCAATGGGTGCCACCCAAGGGTTCAGGAATGATCCCATCTACCAATCCAAAATTAAGCATATTGTCGGCAGTCAGGCGGAGTTGTTCAGCGGCCATTTCTTTCTTATCCCAGCTTCTCCATAAAATACTGCTGCAACTTTCGGGCGAGATAACCGAGTACCAGGTATTTTCCATCATCAAGACTTTATCTCCAACACCAATTCCCAGTGCACCGCCACTGGCGCCTTCACCAATGATCACACAGATAACAGGCACTTTAAGCCTTATCATTTCATAAATATTTCTGGCAATCGCTTCTCCCTGTCCGCGTTCTTCAGCTTCAAGTCCGGCATAAGCTCCGGGAGTATCGATCAAGGTAAGAACAGGTTTATTAAATTTTTCGGCTAAACGCATTAATCTGAGTGCTTTTCTATATCCTTCAGGATTTGCCATGCCGAAGTTGCGCATTTGCCGCATCTTAGTATTCACCCCCTTTTGCTGCCCGATGATCATTATAGTTACACCATCTATCTGAGCGAAGCCACCAATCATAGCCTTATCATCACGTACATTCCTGTCTCCATGCAACTCTACAAAATTGGTACACATCTTATCAATGTATTCCATGGTATAGGGGCGATCGGGATGCCTGCTGAGCTGCACTTTTTGCCAGGGAGTTAAATGTTCTGTAATCTCTTTTCGCTTTACCAGCACATTCTCTTCCAGTTGTGAGATTATAGAATTATAATCAACTTTGGAGTTCTTTGCTGCCAGCCTTTTATTTTCTTCGATCTGCTCATACAGTTCTTTGATTGGCTGTTCAAAATCCAGGAATTGCCTGTGTGAATTTACTGCCATAGTTGGTCGTTGCTCGTGTAAATTACAAATTTATGGAAGACTTGGTATTGATATTTTATGTTTCAAGACTCTTTTCCTTAGCTTTGCTATATCAAGCTTCAACTGTCGTAATTGACTCAGTGTCTCAATTATCACTTTTATATCTGCTTCTTTAACGCAAACCATACCCCCTCTACCTATGAGGCAATTCCTACTTTACTAGTTAGCAAATTGTTCAACTACCCGATGTGTTGCCAGGCATCAACTTCCGCAATCCCTGGCCCTATTCTTTCTTTCGATTTATTGTCTGCGTTGGGGCGATCCAGGATATCGTGTACCAGGATGAGATAAAAAGGTATACTATTTTTTTGGATAGACCCTTCCATGGTGTTAACTGGGCAACCACCGACTGGATGCCTGCAGAAAGCAAGAACCCTGGGAGTACCATTGAAGTAAGATTACATAATGCTGTAATGTTGGCTGATATCTCAACCATGATCGTTTCTGTAGGGATTGAATTTGGAACAAATAAATTTAATGGTGTGCAGCCGGTGAAACATGCGGGATCTGCAAAGTTTGTGGCGGTAGGATGATG
>JADGPY010000053.1 GCA_017882205.1 Chitinophagaceae bacterium | reverse complement strand
CATCCCTCATACCAATCGCCAGTTTCTTTTTACTGGCAGCGTCTTCCAATTGATTCAGTAAATCTTTTTGTTTCTTTTTTCGCCAGTCTGTAAGGTAAGGTTTCAATATTTCTTTCAATTCTGGCAAGGTTGCCTCTTCATAATTGCCATGAATATATTCAATAACTGCTCCCGCATGTTTGGTGAGATTTTTAAAATGACCCATTATCCTTTCAGTGCCCAATACAAATAGTGGCAGGTGATAATCATTAAGTACAATATCGAGTTCGGTATCAATGTGATGCAAAAATTTATCCATTACTATTTCTTTCCGTGCCGAAATATCAGAAAAATTCGTCACTCTTTCCGGCGCATCATTTACATAGGCATAAACCGATTCTGGTGTAGTTGATATAATCCTTACAAAACTGTCTGAATTACCGAGGTACATCTTGATTTCTTTACCGCTCAGCAGCAGAACAAGATATTTATGCAACTGTTTTTTACTATACACCAGGTCGCGGATTTCAAATGATTCATCAACAATAATCTTTTCTTCCACTGCAATATCCAGAAATAACACTTTTTCAAACACCGGGGATACATAAATCGCAATGCTTTTTTTATGGGTATCAATATTCAGACTTTTGATAATGGCTCTCAGTTTCTGAATCACCAGCCCAGCCAGTTCGCCAGGATAATTTTCTAGTAATTCCCGTTCGACTTTATCGGCTGCCCTCTCAAGAGAATTGGTCAACTCAGTTTTCAAACTTATTTTTGGTTCAAACGGCATAATGATTGACACAGCAGGGCGGTAATGCACCGCTTCTATTACTTCAAGGATTTCAGGGGTCATAACCTTATTCATAACAATCTGTTTAGATAACAAAATACCCTTAACTATCTATCAAAAATGCTGACAACCATCAGCAGAAACTTTGATTATCCTCATTAAAGGAAGTAAGATTTGCAGGTTATGTACCTTGTCTTAGCTGGATTTACTTTTAAACCTCTAATAGAATTTGGCACTAAAATCGACTTAGGCACAATCCTTGCAAACTCAATATTGTCAATATTTACAAAGATTAACTGTTTCAACACAGCAATTCTAGTGAGTTTTCATACAAATTGATGGATATCATAAATGGTAATGAGAATACTCATACTAGCCATTTTTTTAAATTAGTTATATTTACAAAAAATAATATTATTATCATGTTCAAAAATGAAAAAGTACTGCTGCTGTTAATTCTTGCAGCATTTTGTTTTACTAATGCTCAATCACAAGCAAAAAAATTTCCCTCTCCTCCATCAGCTGATACCATTAAAAACCCGATAAAGGGTAATCCAGCTTCCATAGTAAGTGGAAATAAAATCTATACCCAGTACTGTGTTACCTGCCATGGTGTAAAAGGTAAAGGAGATGGTATTGCTGCACCTGGTTTACCAAGACCTCCGGCAGACCACACCTCAGTTTTTGTACAAGGTCAAACTGATGGTGCTCTTTATTGGATTATTACAGTGGGCAACAATCCCATGCCTACTTACAAAAAAACATTATCTGCCCTTCAAAGATGGCAGGTGATAAACTATATACGCACTTTGGCAAAAAAACCTAAATAATAATTCTATGATATATAAATTTATTACCATACTATTTCTGCTATCCAGCAGCTTATTAAAAGCTCAGGTTATAGAAGATACTAGTTTATTAGCAAACCCGCCTCACGAACCAGTAAAAGAAGGCAAAAATAATTTTGCTGTTTTTGGGAATGCTGAAATGCGTTATTTCTCTGACAAAAATAACAGTCAATTTGGTAATGTAAGTTTTAAGCCAATTTTTTTATGGCAAATATCAGATCAACTATTTGTTGAAGCAGAACCTGAATTTGAAACCGGTAGTGGCTCCCTTGATATTGGATTAGAGTATGCCAACATGGTTTATATTGTTAACCCATATCTCATATTACATGCCGGTAGGTTTCTTCCTAAGTTTGGCGCCTACCGCGGCAGAATGGGAGAAGGATTTATTAATCGCTTCAGCACGGATCCTGTAGGTTTTGGTGATGGTGGTATTGGTGCCATGAACGAAGTTGGCATTGGTGCACAGGGTGGATTTGGAGCCGGAAGTGCCAAAATAAATTATGAGCTCTATATTTCCAATGGTCCACAAATACTTACCGATCCAGACAATAATGGACAATTTGATTATGAAGCCTATACTGGCAACAACAATGCGAAAGCTGTTGGTGGAAGAATTGGAATATTACCCTTCTCAAATTCAAGTCTTGAAATTGCTTATTCTTTTCAAAGTAAAAATAAAACTGGTATGCCGGGAACCCCTTATGAAAATGTTGGCGTGCTAATGCAGGCGTTTGATCTCAACTATTGGGGACATATTACGTCCATTAAGAGTGACATACGAGTGATTGGCGAATGGAAACATCAAAAAGTAGATAATGCCATATATTATAAAGCCGACAGTACTACCTATACCTTCGATAACTCACCTACTGCTTATTACATTGCCGGTACAATCCGGCCATCCCATTTGAATAATGGCTTTCGCAATTTCGAATTGGCTGCCCGTTATTCAAAATTCATGAGGCCGACACCCTGGGGTGGAGAAACCAATCAATTTGCCTTATCACTTGATTACTGGTTGAAATGGAACACTGTTCTCAAATTAACCTATCAAACAGAAAAAAACACAGATAATGCATTTTATGCGCAACTTGTTTTTGGTTTTTAACTCATAAATTTCCACAAATGAAAAAACATATATATATACTTTACGCTGTAATTCTTATTATAGGATTAGTAACCATTGGAATAAGCAGTTGTAAAGTTTCCCAAAAAGTTATGGATAAAACAGGAACACAATTGTGGGGAGAAAATTGCGGCAGATGTCACAATGCACCAGGTCCCGGGGAATTCAGCAGTGTTAGCTGGGATCTTATAGGAACTCATATGCGCGTAAGAACCAATATTACTGAAACAGAAGAAAAGAAAATAATAGACTATCTTAAAAGTACCGGTAATTAATTTTAAAATATCCAGAGTATCTTTTGAGTCACAAAGGGAATATTATTATATAATATATGCTTGCATATACACATTAAATTCCCCATATTCTTCTCAGTAACGACCTCATTGTTTGCCAGTTCCATCCTTCAAACCTGCCACGCTGCACTATCAGAGTATTATCTTTCGGGTATTGTAAAAAATAATAGAATACAAATTTCCCTTTGGGGTTTTGCCAACCAATGATTTGTCCAAAACGCAGGTCGTTAAACACTAATGTATCACCCCATCTTTCCACACAATAAAACTGCTTAGAGAAACGGATGAGTTGCTGAACATCCTCGTGATCAACCACAGTGTTTAATAAAGAATCATTACGGGGAAAATATTGAAAATCGATTTCTTTCTTACTGTCAAATAAAGAACGAAAGCCAACCTGATAGCCACTGTCGTTACCAGCTACAACATACCACAGCCAATTTTGCAAAGGGGCGGGCGTGGTAAAATATCTTGTATAACTGATTTGTTGTTTTTGCAGGATGTCTTTTACATCCGTATCTATTTGGGCTTTATTGAATAAACAATACAACAAATACAATCCACTTAATCCAAGACCCATCTGCCACCATTTTTTTCTTTGCGGAATCCAACTTTTTAAATAAACAAGAACGATACAGGCAATACCTGGCCAGAGGGAGAAGAATGGATCGGCTACATAAATGGCATTGAAAGAAATGCGTTGGTGACTGAATGGTTCAAACCAGCCTACACCATAATTATTAAAAGCATCAATAAAAATATGTATGAAAATCACTCCTCCAAAAAACAACATCCAGTGTCGAAACCGAATATTATGAGGCCGATGCCAGTATTCGGCAAGCAAAGCAAACAAGGGAGTAATAAGTGCGCAAAACAAAAATGAGTGAGTGAATCCCCGGTGAGCTAATAAATTTGAAGAAGTACCCATCCAGAATGATGCTATAAAATCAATATCAGGAATGCTTTGCGCCATAGCCCCCCAAAGCATTGCTTTTTTCCCCAATGTTCTCCCGGCAAAAGCTTCGCCCAAGCATGCTCCGAGGGCAAGGTGGGTGATAGAATCCATAGTTCATTTGTTGTGTGCAATAAACAAAGGCAGTTTCATCTCCTTCATCAGTATATCTGCCATGCTTTCACGAAACCACCTGCTAACGACTCCCCTCCTGTAGGCACCCAACACTACGAGAGAAGTTTCCTGTGTTTGTTTGAGATGCTTTACAATTTCATCTTCGGCCCAACCCTTCATTACTGTGTATTTTGCCTTGGGGTAATGCCTTTTCATAAACTCCTTCATCAGCTTATTATTGGGCACGTGTAATGTTGTATTTACCGGGTTAACTAAAACAACTTCCGTATCCAGGTATTTTAACTGTGGCAGTAAATAGCTGAACATTTTTATGGCATGCACAGATGAAGGTTCTCCATCATACAATAATATTAACTTTTGAATGGTTTTATATTTCTGCGGCACTATTAGCACGGGGCATTGTGCATCACTTAATAAATCACGAATAAAACGAGTAGGTAACTTTTCAGTAT
>JADGPY010000316.1 GCA_017882205.1 Chitinophagaceae bacterium | reverse complement strand
TGTTTATGTTGTAGAAAAAGATTTATCAATAACAAAAAGAATTGAAAGCGTAACAATCTCCAATGGCATGGCATGGAGTGTTGACCATCAAACATTTTATTTCATAGATACGCCAACATTTGAAGTCGTGGCTTATGATTATGACAAATACACTATGCACATCAACAACAAAAGAACGATAATAAAAATTGCAAATGAAGACGGAAACCCGGATGGAATGACAATAGATAATCAAGGAATGCTCTGGATTGCGCATTGGGATGGATGGCAGGTTACCAGATGGAATCCTATCAGTGGTGAAAAAATATACTCCATTGAACTACCTGTTGCAAGAGTTACTTCCTGCACATTCGGCGGTGAAAATTATGGGGACTTATACATCACATCAGCAAAAGTTGGGCTTACCGAAGACGAATTAGAAAGGCAGCCTTTGGCAGGTTCTTTTTTTATATTACGGAATTGCGGATTTGAAGGAATGCCCGCATTTGAATTTGAAGTTTAATGATAAAATAAGGTGTTAAGAAAACAATCGGATTTGGTGAACAAAATGAAGAAAAGCCTGGTGTTTTAGACAGTAGTGGGAAACGAAGGAGTGTTTCTCGTTTATTTAAAGATTTGGATAGAGCCTGCTTCCAATAATATGGTTCCTCCCTTACTTTGAGGTCATTATGCCTAATACTTTTAATTTATATCTTAAATGAAACTGGATACCGTAGTTAATGTAAAAAATTACCTTGTCAAAGCGGGTATTACTGAGAGGGCCGATGAACCAGTGATAGAGAATCTGAATGGGGGAGTTTCCAGCAGTGTTTGGAAAATAGTGCTCAATAACAATCGCTGGGTGCTAAAACAGGCGCTAAGGAAACTAAAAGTGAAAGAAGACTGGTTCTCGGATGTAGAACGTATACACCGGGAGCATGAAGTGATGAACGCTTTACATGATCTTGTTCCAAAAGGCGCTATACCTGTGGTGCTGCATGTTGATAATATTAATCATATTTATATGATGACATGTGCGGAAGAAGCACAGACATGGAAAGATATATTAATGAATGAAAATTTTAGCGTTTCTGTTGCGGAAAATGCCGCATATCTTTTGCGGAAAATGCATCAACATAGTAATAAAATAAATGCCCCCGACAAAGCAAAATTTCAGAATCAGAAATATTTTATTCAGCTTCGTGTAGATCCTTTTCATCGCTATTTGATGCAAAAATATCCTGATCTTACTTCATTAATTCAAAAATTAATTGATGAAGTAACACTCCGAAAAACTTGTCTGGTGCATGGAGATTTCTCTCCAAAAAATATTCTTGTTAAGAAAGATAATAATATTGTGCTTATAGATTTTGAAGCGGCTCATTGGGGGAATCCGGTTTTTGATCTTGCTTATTGCATTGGTCACCTGATGCTTAAAGGCTGGTATCTAAAAAAGCAAGAGGAGATCTTAAAATTGACAGAAGTGTTTCTTGCTGTATATGGCAGAGAAGTAAATAATTTTATTCCGCATCTTGGATTGATGCTTCTGGTCAGAATGGATGGAAAATCGCCGGTAAATTATGTTAGGGAAGAAAATATGAAAAATACTATCCGGAAAGTGGCCATCGATTGGATTCAGGATAAAGCAGGTAATACCGATATTTTACAAAATATTCAAAAAGCATTTCAGATTGATTTATAAAAGGCACGGAGTAATATGATGCAGGCATTCAAATAAACCCAATCCTTAATCAAAAAGATGAAGGATTGCAACACAACAGACGATGCCATGAAAGATAAAACTAATATCATAAAAACTACATCAATTTCTAAAGAGGATATAACTAATGACAAAAATTAAAGTGGTCACAGGAAGAGAAATTCTGGATTCACGAGGTAACCCTACTGTGGAGGTGGATGTGACTTTGGAATCAGGCCAGGTGGGCAGAATGATGGTTCCTTCTGGAGCCTCTACAGGAAAGTTTGAAGCTTTGGAACTTCGGGATGAAGGGAAAAGATATAGAGGAAAAGGTGTGACTAAGGCTGTGAATCATATAAACACCGAAATTAAAAAAGTCCTGATCGGTAAAAACGCAGAAGAGCAGGAACATTTAGACCAGTTGTTGATCGAGCTGGACGGTACCGCTAACAAATCCAAACTGGGAGCCAACGCAATTTTGGGTGCTTCCTTTGCTATAGCCCATGCTGCAGCTATTGCTGCAGGTAAGCCATTCTATAAATATTTAGCTGAAAAATACTTACCTGCCTCTGAAAAGTTATCTGTGCCGGTTCCGATGGTTAATATTATCAGCGGAGGGATGCATGCAGGTAAGAATATTGACCTTCAGGATTTTTTAGTTATCCCAATATCGGCTAACTCATATCCCGATGCGTTGGAAATGATCTCGGCAACATATTGGAAAACACAGGAGGTGCTTAATAAGAAAGGTTATAATGCTTATCTGCTGGCAGATGAAGGTGGTTTTGGTCCGCATCTTTCTTCCAACGAGGAAGCATTGGAAATTTTGTGTGAGGTATTTGATTTGTGTGGCTATAAAGCGGGTAAAGATATGGCCATCGCATTGGATGTGGCCTCCTCCCATTTTTATGATCCCGGTAAAAATATTTATTATCTGAATTCAGAAAAACGTTTTCTTGATTCTTCAGAAATGGTGGACATGCTGGAGAAGTGGACAATTGATTATCCAATAATTTCTATTGAAGATGGATTGTCGGAAGATGATTGGGAGGGATGGAAACAGCTTACATTAAGGCTTGGAAATAAAATCCAGTTAATCGGGGATGATCTTTTCACCACCAGTCCCGAGCGGATTCAGAAAGGGATTGATATTAATGCGGGCAACGCAGTTTTAGTGAAAATGAATCAAATCGGGACATTGAGTGAAACAGTAAAAGCGATGGATATGGCGAAGAAAGCTGGTTTCAAAACGGTGATCTCAGCCCGATCAGGAGAGACGGAAGATTCAACCCTCGCAGATTTAGCAGTCGGTCTGAATAGTGAACAAATTAAGATAGGTTCTCTCGCCGGGTCCTCTAGACTTGCTAAATACAACCAACTGCTTCGAATAAATGAACAACTAAAAGGGAAATATGCAGGTAACTCAGTTTTTAGTTTTCAGAAGTAGCTACTCTTACTTTTTATTTAAAAAAATACGAGCTACATTTTCTTATTATTAGTGACAAAATGAAAAAATAGTATTCTAATTGCAATGCAGTTTCGCAAGGCAGAGAACCCCGAGATGGTATGACCTTTTAACTTTTTATCAAATAAATTGGATCAATCTATAATGATGTAATTCGAATTCAGTAAGGGTTTGTGGAGTTATTTTTT
>JADGPY010000315.1 GCA_017882205.1 Chitinophagaceae bacterium | reverse complement strand
TGTTATTATATATATCATAACCAAATATTACTGAAACATTTTTTGAGAAAGCCCATGATGCCCCAAAGCTCAGAGCTCCAAGATAATTTTTGCCTCCCTGGTAATCGACACCAAGCCAAAGCTTATCGGAAATTTCGGTCATTGTCCTGTCCCATGAAAGTAACATCCCGTTACTTGCTTTCTTTAAATTTTCATCAATCAGAACTTTCTCATTACCAGTATAATATCCGACTGTTAATCTTCCAAGTATAGGTATAGTTTTTGCTATTTCTCCATAAATTATATTATAATCAGTCAGATTCTTTTTTAATCCAAAATTGTAAGCTCCTACAACCAGAGAAGGAGAACCTTTAAACCAAGCACTCTCAGGAAATCCAATCTTTGCATTAAAATAAATAGGATGATCATCATAATTATTATCTCCCATTGATAAATAATCTATTCCGATCTCTCCCTGGAATTTTTCAAATGGCAACAACCCGGTCGTTAATCCAATATCGAACATTCCTGCGCCGCGCACACCATTTATCTTTTGTGTTCTTATATAACTATCAAGACCTAGATGCATAGTTTTCCACTTTTGGAAATCCGTTGAAGGGATCCATATCTGGGTAGAGGCAGTTGAAAATGCAAACTCACAACTGACACTAAACAGTACTACTATAATTATTAAGAGTTTTTTCATGATGAAATGATTTAGAATAAGTGATTTAACAACTATTTCGGTTTGAAAGATGACAGTCATGGAGAGAATCATAGCGGGAATTAAGATTACTCTCCCGACTGCTAGCCTAATAACTTTAACTTGATAAAGGGGTTTCGGAGTTTTTATCCAGTTTAATACCAGAGTAACCGTCTGCTCCCATTTCCGGGAGATCGAGACCTTCAAGTTCGGATTTTGCAGATACTCTGTTACCAACTATCAGATCTATTATTTTAAACACAACATAAGATATCAGGCCTACATAAACCAGGTTTGCCAGAAGGCCTATAATTTCAGCTATGAGCTGCCCGCCATCACCATAAAATAAACCTTTTACTGTTCCGGCAACCCCATTCCATCCATCGCCGTAGGATCCGTCAGCGAATAATCCAAGTGATATAATGCCCCATGCTCCATTTACTCCATGTACTGAAATTGCGCCAACAGGGTCGTCAATCCTGACTTTTCTTTCAAAAAAGAATGTAGCTTCAACAACAAGTACGCCTGCTATCAAGCCAATAAGAGCAGCGCTTCCAACAGTTACAAATGCACAAGGTGCGGTAATAGCAACTAACCCGGCCAGCAACCCATTACAAATCATACTAACATCTGGTTTCTTTGTCTTAAACCACCACATATAAAGCATTGAAGCAAACGCGCCAGTCGCTGAAGCAATCATAGTATTGACGGCAACTACTGCAATTCTGAGGTCACCACCAGCAAGAGTTGATCCTGGGTTGAAACCGAACCATCCAAAGGCCAGAATAAATGTTCCGATTACAGCCATTGGTATACTGTGGGCAGGAATGGCATTGGGTGAGCCATTTTTATTATATTTACCAATACGTGGACCAAGTATCCAGGCTCCAACAAACGCGATAACACCTCCCGTTAAGTGAACTACTGATGAACCTGCAAAATCAACATGACCATGCCCTAGTCCGAATTCTTTACCCAGAGTGGTTAACCATCCACCACCCCATACCCAGTTTCCATAAACAGGATAAATAATAGTCCCTACTGCTATTCCATATAAAACAAATGCAGAGAATTTCCACCTTTCAGCCATCGCTCCTGTCGGAATAGTAGCTGTAGTATCCATAAATACCATCTGGAAAAGGAATAATGCAAATACTGCAACATCATAAGTCCCGCTAAGAAAAAATCCTTTTGAACCGATAAGGCCGAATGAATGACCAAAAAGTTTAATTGTCAATTCATGGTTTAATCCGTCAAAGCCGCCCATAGTAGTTATTGCCCCCACACCTCCAAACATAATTGCGAAACCGCATAGCCAGAACCCAAGCATACCAAGAGGGTAGATCATTAAATTCATTGCCATAGTATGTGCAACGTTTTTCGCACGGGTCAATCCGGTCTCTACCATTGCAAATCCGGCTTGCATGAACATTACAAGAAAACCAGTTATCAAAGTCCACATAATGTTGAGCGCAACCTTATTGTGTCCGACCTGATTAGCTACTTCTAGAATTGTTGGCGATCCCGGAGTTGCAGCGGTAATTTCCGAAGCTGTTCCTGTATTTGTACCGGTAGGATCAGGGTTTTTGGGACCATCAGCATAACATACGGGTCCGATAATTATTAATAAAGCTGTAATGAGTAATATAAGTTTTTTAATCATTGTTGTAAGTTTTAAATAATTATTATTTAGTTAATTTCTCGTCACCCGGACCAGCGGTAGAGGCTTCACCACGAGCACCATTGCTTATCCTAACTGATTCTTCAATATTATAACTGAAGATCATCCCATCACCTATTTCACCGGTAAATGCCGCTTTTTCAATACAGTCAATGGTTTTTTGAACATTTATATCTCGAAGTACAAGTGAGATAAAAATCCTGGGTATGTATTGAGTGTCGTAAACGGTTCCCCGGTAGCTGTGATGTCCACGCATATGTTCATTTCCTATTCCTGATGCATCCCAATAGGAAAAGAAGTCAATGCCAATCTCTTTAAGCTGGGCTTTGACATCTTCAAATTTTGTGGTCCTGATAATAGCTTCAATTTTCTTCATACTTTCCTGTTTTTAGTGGTTTACTACTCTTTTGCCCTGTTGCCGATAGTAAAAAGATACACTGATGTATAATTTCATATCTGGCATTCTAATAGGCCAAATGCATGCCATATTTTCTGTAACCATGAATTCAGTACAAAATATGACCCTGTAAATAGCTATTTATCAGTGTTTTATAAAACAATAGAAAAACCCGGAGATTTTCGGGTGAGAATAAAAAGGCTACGTAGTGGTAGGAATGAATGAAAAATCCTACAAAACAGTAGGATTCCCAAAATTTAAATAAAATAGATCAGATATGTACTTTAATTATAACATGTTATGGATTATGATCCTGCTATACGTTTGTACTTTTTGAAGATCACAGGGTCTATTTCGTACTTTTTGATTCTGAGACCCATCATTCGTTCGGTAAGTTTAAGCTGGTCAGCAGCTTTTGAAATATTTCCTTTCGAGAGATTCAATGCATCAATAAGCATTTGCTTTTCCACATTTTCAAGGATAGCTTCCAGTCCACCATCTACACGCGAATGGGTGGAGGCGGCGCTCTGAAGTGTAGGAGGCAGGTTATGTGAACGTATAACCCTGTCGTTGCTTAGAATACTGGCCCGTTCGATACAGTTCTCCAACTCACGGATATTTCCGGGCCAGTGATAGGTCATCAGCAGGTCAATAGCTGTAGAACTTATACGCTTTATCTCAAGACCGTGGATATTGTTATATTTTTCAATAAAATGATTTACCAGCAATGGAATATCTGCACGTCGGTCGCGCAGCGGTGGGATAAAGATCGGAAATACGTTCAGACGGTAATATAAATCTTCACGAAATTCGTTCTTGAGCATCAGTTCCTCCAGATCGCGGTTAGTGGCTGCAATGATACGAACGTCGGCCTGAATGGTTTCGGTCCCGCCCAACCGCTGGAATTCTCTTTCCTGACATACTCTTAACAACTTCACCTGCAGGTTTGAAGAAAGATCGCCGATCTCATCGAGGAAAATTGTGCTCTTTTCAGCTAATTCAAAACGACCTTTGTGCAATTTATCCGCTCC
>JADGPY010000314.1 GCA_017882205.1 Chitinophagaceae bacterium | reverse complement strand
TGCCCATTGGGAAAGAATATTCATTTAATGATATCCCGGAAGGCACACAAATCCTGACCTTTCACAAATTCTATCAGCATCTGGAAGGATTTGATGTTCCCGGAGTACTTTTTGGAGATGCAGCAAATGTGGAAGGACCGGCATATTTAAACGATCCTGCATTACGCTTACAGGTATTGTTACCTGACGATCTTGCATTTGATATGGCGATCAATATATTTACTTATGATTCGGGAGGACATTTGCCAATGGTAGAAACACATGTTATGGAGCATGGTCTTCTATATTTGCAGGGACAAGGTATCTATATGCTCGATCATCAATGGTATCCTATAAAAAAGGGGGATTCGATCTGGATGGCGCCATATTGCCAGCAATGGTTCACCGCAATGGGTAAAGAACCAGCAGTGTACATTTATTATAAAAATGTAAACAGGTTTCCGACAATTATTTAATTATGACAATAGCGGCATTTGATCATTTGAATAATGAAGAAAAAAAAGAATTACTACACAAATGTTGTGGCTCCAATCGATGGGTGAAATATATGATGGACCTTCTTCCTTATGAAGACCTGGTGGATGTTTTAGAAGATGCTGAGCAGGTTTGGTATAAATGTGATGAAGCAGACTGGTTACAGGCTTTTAATCATCATCCAAAGATTGGAGATATAAGCTCATTGAACAAGTTAACTTCCACTGCGGATCTGGCTTCCAGCGAACAAGCTGGGGTTAGCTCAGCTAATGATGAAACGCTGGCTGAATTAGCTGGGCTAAATAGTGAGTACGAAAAGAAAAATGGATTCATCTTTATTGTTTGCGCAACAGGAATATCTGCTGAACAGATGCTTGCAATGATTAAACAGCGGATTAACAATGACAAACAAAAAGAGTTGGAGATCGCAGCCGAAGAACAGAACAAGATCACTAAACTTAGACTTGAAAAATTATTTATATGAGCCAGGTTACAACTCACATATTAGATACCACATTAGGAAAGCCGGCTGATGCCGTAACTATCATCTTGTATGCAGGAGGGAATGATGAATGGATAGAACTTTCACGTGGACTTACAGATGCAGATGGAAGAATCCAGGATCTAATAAAAGAAGATCTGCTGCTGCACGGTATTTACAAACTTAGATTTGAGACCAAAGATTATTACGATAAAAAGCATATCCAAACTTTTTATCCTTATGTAGAGATCATCTTTGAAATCGATTCGGCAGAGCATTACCATGTACCACTATTATTAAATCCTTTTGGGTATTCTACTTATAGAGGTACGTAGATTTTGAACCACAGAGACGCAAAATGAAATTATCAATAACACAAATCGAAAAAGATCAATTGCTGAAAGAACTTGCGCTAGCAAACATCGGGTTTCAAAAAAAATATCCAGGAGATAAGCCAGACCGTCAACCAGTGCATACTGTTTATGGTGGTGCAAATCTTTTCAAATCGGACACGGCAGTGAAGATGGGCGAGGTAGCATTACGCAATCTAAAGACCTATGCTCCAAACTTTGTGATCCTTGCAAGAGCACTTCAATTAAAGGGACATGAGCACCTGCCTCACTCTGAAAAAGAAATTGAAAAACTCACTTCGAAGCTCGATTCCATGCAAGAGAGTGAAAGAAAAAATGAGGTGTCATGGCTTTCTTACTCGGTCTACAACAAGATCATAAAAAAATTAAATTCTGAACCCGTAGAAGATTTCCGAATAGACTTCGAAGATGGCTTTGGAAACAGGCCGGATGCTGAAGAGGACAACACAGCAGTGAATGCTGCAAATGAACTAGCGATCGGGATGAAGAATAAAACCATCTCCCCATTTATTGGCATACGTATCAAACCATTTACAGAAGACCTGAAACATCGTGGTGTAAGAACCCTTGATATTTTCTTATCTACCCTGCTTGATAAAACAGGTGGTATCCTGCCTTCAAACTTCGTGGTGATGTTACCGAAAGTAACCATTCCTGAACAGGTCATCACTATGGTGAAACTTTTAGAGATCATTGAAAAACAATACAGCCTTGAACCACTATCATTAAAAATGGAAACCATGGTGGAGGCCACCCAGATCATTATGGATGACGAAGGAAGGAATCCCTTAATGAAGATTATCCGTGCCAGTGGTGGGCGCCTGATAGCAGCTCACTTTGGAACGTATGATTATACTGCTTCATGTGGAATCACCGCCAAATATCAAACGATGGCACACCCGGTATGTGACTTTGCTCACCACATGACCAAGGTAGCACTGGCAGGAACCGGGATTTTTCTGGCTGATGGAGCAACTAATATCATGCCCATTGGCCCTCACAGGGGAGAAAATCTTTCTTTTGAACAACTTGCCGAAAACCGCGAATCTGTTTACAATGCATGGAAGATTGGTTATGGCCATACTATGCATTCACTTATAAATGGTTTTTATCAGGGCTGGGATCTCAATCCTGCACAACTACCAATGAGATATGCTGCGACCTATAATTTCTTCCTGGGTAGTTATGCCGAGGCGGCATTTCGATTGAAAGCCTTTGTGGATAGAGCAGCGATTTCCACCCTTACCGGTGATATATTTGACGATGCCGCTACTGGCCAGGGATTACTCAATTTCTTTTTAAAAGCAATGAATTGCGGTGCCATTACTGAAGAAGAAGCACTGGTAACCGGTCTCACCCTCGATGAGATCAGAAGCCGGTCTTTTTACAGGATATTGGAGGGCAGAAGAAAAAAACAAGGTTAACCTTCAGTGTTTTATTCAATAATTATCTTCTCAGTTTGCACCCCATCAACTGCAATTAATCTAACCATATACATTCCTTTTGCAACTTTGCTAACATCAAATGTATTTTGTTGCATCGGCTGCCAATCCATAACAATCTTACCAGTTACAGTTATTAATTGTATATGCCTGAATTTTTCAGCTCCAATAATGGTAAGGTGGTCTTGAGCAGGGTTAGGGAAAATACTTACACTGTATTTTCTATCAAGATTTATTTTTACAACATTGCTATAGGTGAACCTTCCGTCGATATCAAATTGTTTCAACCTGTAATAAACAATTGTGGTACCAGCATTGAGCGATGAAATATCATCTGTTGAACTATAATCATTAAGGGCTCGGTTCTTTGCCAATACAGAACCCGTAATATTAAAGGTTGTTCCATCCACGCTTCTTTCAATTTCAAAACGATCAGCATTTAGCTCATTCGCTGTCTGCCAATAAAGGCAAACATTACCGGAATTACATTTTTGGCCAGTAAAATAAAGCAAATGCAATGGAAGCGGCTGATTAGCTCCTTTATACAAGTAAAAAGAAGAAAAGCCACCAGTAAGAAAACTTATCCTTCTATCGCCCTTATAAACTCCTGTATCAGCAATATTGCCCAGGGCTGTTCCTGGATTAGTTAAAACATTTGTGCAGGGATCATGATTTTCCAACACTTCAAAGTTGAGCAGCGAGGAACTACCCG
>JADGPY010000313.1 GCA_017882205.1 Chitinophagaceae bacterium | reverse complement strand
CCAGGGAATAGTAAATGTGGAAACAAAAAAACGGACCCACAAACTGAGAATTATTAAGAGATATTTTTAGGTGCCTCGCTTCGCTCGATAATCAAGTCAATCTTTTAATCAAGCGAATCAAGGTTCAGACTATTCCTTTTTTGAAATTGCAGTGACCGCCTGATTTTTAACTTGCGGTTTATCAATAAATAATATTTTAATAGCCACAATCAATAATAGAATAGCAAATATTTTTTTAACAGTATCCTGGGGAAGGCTTAGAGCAATCTTGCTTCCAAAATAACCACCAGCTAAAAATCCAATTGCTACAACAAGAACTGTAGGAATATCAACATAGCCTGCCTTATAATATTGGATGACTGCAAGGATACCTATTGGTAGTAACAAAATACCTAAGGAAGTGCCTTGTGCCATTTTTTGTGAAAAGCCAAGGAAGAGTACCAGGGCAGGCACTATGACAAGTCCTCCACCAATTCCAACCAAGCCACTAAGTGCACCCGACGCCAACCCGATCACTACCAGAATTAAAATCGTTAATAGACTCATATTTGTTTTTTTATTCAATGTATTGGAAATTTTTGTTTGTAAGATTCGATTGATTCATTAATGATCGCGAATGCAGCATTCTTATCCTGGAAATCATTAATCTCAACCATTTTATTCTCAAGAACTTTATACTGCTCGAAATAATTTTTCAGCACGTTAAAAAAGTGTTGTGGAACTTCTTCAAGGCAGGTAATGTAATTCACACCGGGATCTTTAACTGCCACTGCAATGATCTTGTCGTCAATCAAACCTGTATCAATCATTTGCATATTGCCAATAACTAAAGCTTCTACCAGGCACAGTGGTTGAATTGATTCTGAGCACATGACTAAAATATCAAGAGGGTCACCATCCTTACCTAATGTTCTTGGAATAAATCCATAATTAACTGGGTAATGAAAAGAAGAATAAATAACCCTGTCGAGCTTAAGTAACCCGGTTTTCTTATCAATTTCATACTTTGATTTGGATCCTTGTGGAATCTCGATCAAAGCATTAACTAATGTTGGTGCTTTTTCACCACATTCAGCACCGTGCCATGGATGAAGAACATACATAGAATGTTGTTTAGAATTCTATTCACTACATATTGCCACTAAAAGTATATTTAAAATCCACCAGCCATTCTCCATTTACTTTTACCACTTTGATCTTCGACGGTTTATTTTTGAAGCTATTAGAGTAATTAATGATGGTGAGCGAATCAGATATATTTTGTAAGCCATCATTACTGATAATGATGTTTGCATTTTTATAGCCCTCTTTTTCTTCTGGTTTCATTTTATCATAAAAATCACTGATCCTGTCAAGGTACATTAGGTTGATACTGTCTGCCAGCAAATACTTTTTTGCTTCCTTGTAATCGCCTTTGAGTGATGCATCAATAAAATATCTTCCTGCTTCCAATGGATCAGCGGGCTTCCTGTTATTGTTTACTCCGTTGCAGGCACTCAGTAATAATAAAAATATGCAGCTTATTCTTGCGATAGATAATTTCAAGATCAGGAATTTAAAATCTAAGGTACTTGGTATTGGCAAATAAAAAAAGCACCACGCAATGCGGATGCTTTTTTCTGAATTATATCGCAGTTATTATAAAGAGTCGTTTGCTCAATGAGAGGTGTCAGAACCCATTTTGTTCATGTCATTCATCATTTTGCTGGTGGAATCACTCATACCTTCACCTTTCCCCTTCTCACCATGCTCCTGAGTCATTGTAGCTTTGTCAAATGCAACTTTCCACTGACCGTCTACCTTTTTTAAGGTGTAATTAGTTGTTTCACCGGTTTTTTTATCTTTTACAGGTACCGTTGCTTTATCACCTTCAATTTTTGTATCACCATATTCCAGGTTATCCTTATCAAATTTTTTATCTTTTGCAGTATCCGGAGCCATCTTCAATCCCATTTCCATAAAGCCAAGCATTGTTTCACTTTCTTTAGTAGCATATTTTTTTGCAGTAGTTATATCTTTTTTTGCAATTGCATCAAAAAAGTTCATTAGCACATTTTTTGGATCATTCCCAGATTTGCAGCCAATCATGGAAAAGGTAAAAATAGTTGCGGATAATAACAGAATTTTTTTCATAATTGTTTTTTTGGTTAATGGACAAAAGTATAGTTAATTTGAGAAAGATATGGTATTCGTTTTAAAAATTACTTATACCTGGTACGAAGTTTTTCAACGCAAAAAGGATTTAGAAAAAGATTATCCACTGCAATAAAAGTGAAGTTGTTAATTTTAGTGGTTTCAAACCGGATCTTTTGCTCCGTTGCTATTCTTATAGCCTTGCTTACAAACTCTGCACAATACAATTTATCATCTGTTGAAAGGTCAAAATCCATATCGAAGGTTAATCCTTTCTTATACCAGGCTTTTACTACACTGTCGAGTTTGTACTTTTGCAGATTAGTAAAATTGAATGTAAAAATCCCGAACCCCCTGTTTTCCTGCGGATTGCAAAATAGTTCAAGAGGGTCTCTTCTCAGTTTTTCATCAGGGTTCCATTCACCGCCAAGTGCATGATATACGAATATTGTATCATGTTCTAAGCTTGCAATGCCGCAATGCGAGTAGGTTTTATCGTGGTGTGATAACTGCCTGAGGGATTCACTGGTAAAGTCGTTACCGCTTCGTAGAATCAGATCCCCCTGGCTTACTAATGGCTTAGCTTTTTTTATAGAAGCAAATGCTCTTTCGTTAATAGAAATGATCTGTGCTGAATCTGCATATGTTAATGATAACAACCTGGGAGTGGATTCCTGGTTGCATCCTGCCACAAATAAAAGAAGGCAGCAGGGTAGCCACCTTCCATATAAATGTATTTTGTAAATACTCATCGTTGATCTTCCTGTTCTTTTGTTTTCTCTTTTTCGTAAGCCCGGATGATCGCTTTTACAAGTTTATGCCTGACTACATCTTCTTCATCCAGTTCAACATGTGCAATACCTTCGATATTTTGTAATATGCGTACAGACTTTTCAAGTCCACTTTTAGTTTTTGGGGGAAGATCAATTTGAGTAATATCGCCTGTTATGATTGCCTTTGCATTTGGTCCAATCCTGGTAAGGAACATTTTTAGCTGAAGGTCTGTCGAGTTCTGGGCTTCATCCAGGATGATGAAAGCATTGTCAAGGGTTCGGCCACGCATATACGCTAATGGTGCAATCTCTATCGTTCTTGTGGTCATATAATATCCAAGCTTGTCAGCGGGTATCATATCATCCAATGCATCATATAAAGGACGCAGGTATGGATCAATTTTTTCTTTGAGATCTCCCGGAAGGAACCCAAGATTTTCTCCAGCTTCAACAGCAGGCCTGGTAAGAATGATCTTTTTAACCTGCTTATTTTTTAATGCTCTCACTGCCAACGCTACTGCAGTGTAAGTTTTGCCTGTTCCGGCAGGCCCTATGGCAAAGAGAATGTCGTTTTTCTCAGTTGCAGTGACCATTTTTTTCTGGTTAATGGTACGTGCACGAACTGTTTTACCGTTTGGTCCAAAAACAAGGATATCATTTGGGTTTTTTTCTTTGAAGTGATCTATCACAGTCTCATCATCACCTCCAAGAATTTGCTCAAGATAATTTTCACTCATGTGGCCATTACGTTCAAGGTATTGCACAGCAAGGCCAATCTTCTCTTTGGCGTCTTCTATTTGTTCAGGTGCGCCACTAAGCTTTATCTGGGTACCGCGGCTCAAAATTTTAAGGCGAGGGAATTTTTTCTTTAATATATCAAGTTTTCCATTATTAACTCCAAAGAATTCAATAGGGTTGACTGTTTCAAGGTTAATGATCGTTTCTGTCAATGCGAGGTATTTAGGTTTTCACAATCCCGGTTCAGTTAGTTTCAAATCAAATATAAAAATTGGAAACATCTAATACTAAATTAATTATACACACCCGGTTGAAAAAGTTAAATTAGAAAACCAGTTCCAAGTACCTGGTTTCTAGTTCTTAGTTAGCCTGCGGTAGGCAGGCTAACTAAGAACTATGAACTAAGAATTGTATTTTTATGATGATGAAATTTGATCCAAATCAATTAAATGCATTAATCAGAGCCAGACGTTCAACATTTGTAAAGCAATTCATAGAGGGTCAAAAAATACCTGATGAGACTATTTGGCAAATTCTTGAGAATGCAAACAGGGCGCCAAACCATGGTCAGACAGAACCATGGAGGTTCACAGTTTTTTCAGGTGCAGGATTACAAAAGCTTGCAGACTTCCAGGCACAACTGTATAAAGATGAGACTGGAGAAAATTTCAAAGTGGACAAATATCAAAATCTGTTAACCGTTCCATTAAAATGTTCGCACATCATATCAATTGGTATGAAAAAAAGTGAGAGCCTTATTCCTGAGATAGAAGAGGTTGAAGCTGTTGCCTGCGCTGTCCAAAATATTTATCTAAGCATAGCAGCATATGAACTGGGCGGTTATTGGACAACTGGGGGGATCACCTATTTTGAATCTGCTAAAGAATTTTTTGGACTTGGTGTTATGGATCGGTTGCTTGGCTTTTTCTACCTTGGTTATATAGCTATTCAATCTCCATTGAGCAGGCGGCTACCCATTAATGAGAAAGTTACCTGGGTAAACTGAAATTAACAATCATTGTTTTTTTTAATTAGAAATTCTTATATTGTATATGATCAATTTACTTACTAATGGGGTGATTGGGCATAGACCTATGAACTAAGTAATTATTAAAAATAAAATCTGCTTTTATGGAATCAATTTCTGATGCAGGTAAAAGACAGGCTCCTCAACCTAAATGGCTTACCTTATTTAGGGTTGCCCTTGGCTTCATACTTTTCTGGAAAGGCATCTCGTTCATTCATGATTCTTCAAGATTGGAAGAAATGGTACACAGCACAGGAATAGGTTTGTTTGATACAAATGTGCAAACAGTGTCATTGATCATAACCTATGTTCACCTGCTGGGAGGTTTTTTAATCGCGGTCGGTCTCAGGACAAGATTGGCAGCTCTTGTGCAAATTCCTATCGTAATAGTCGCAATAATATTTGTGAATATGAAAGCTGGAATGAGCGTTAGTAATATGGAGCTGGTGCTTTCAGTAATAGTTTTAATATTGCTGATTGTATTTATAATAAAGGGTAGTGGAGTATTTTCTGCAGATGAATATTTCCGCAGCTATTATAAAGCCGGATCTGAATCCGGGAACACCAAAAAGTTTTTCCAGTAGAGGAGTATTCGCTTGCAAGCCAAGCGAGAACTCAGAATCTTGCCAATAATTTAAAATTCAATAACCTTGGTGTCAAACGGTTGGGAATGCTAAATGTATCGTTAGCAAAATCTTTAATCAATTGGTAAGATATCGTATTAGCCCTGTCAATTAAATTAAATACTTCAAAGCTGGCCCAGATATTTTCAAAACTCTTAAATGGACTATGGCTGCGGCGGAAGGATTTTTCGCTTAGCAATAATGCACTGAATCCAATGTCTACGCGTATATATGGTTCAATAATTAATGCGTTGCGGTATTTTGGGTTATTAGGAAGATTGTAGCTCATATTACTTCCATATATCATGTTCAGGTGAACTTTGAAATTTTTATTCGTACTGAGATAATCCTGCAGGAATAAACCCAGGGTTAATAATCGGTCACTTGGTCTTCTAACATATCCAACATCAGTGCGAATGCTATCTTTTACAACCTGGTCCAGGGATTGTGAGGTTATCACCTCCCCCGCTGCGTTCTTGTAAGTATAATAGTAGTCGTTATCAAGATCTTCTTTCGTTTGCATAATTCCAACACTCAACCAACTTTCTGCATCTTTTACAAGTTCACCAAACAGACGCGTTTCGATTCCTGTAGCATATGCCTTAGCACTATTTGTTCCAAAATATCGAATCCGAACATTATCAATGTCGTATGGAACAACATCCCACATGCCTTTATAGTACGCTTCTGTAGTTAACCTGAAAGGCCGGTCAGAGCCTTTAAAATTGTAATCAAAGCCCGCCACAAACTGGTAACTTTTCTGACTTAATAAACCAGTATTCAGAGTGCCATCATATCTTCTAAGCTCCCTGTAAAAAGGCGGTTGATCATAAATCCCCGCTGCAAGTTTCAATATTACATCCTTATGCCAGCGAGGCTTGTAGCTAAGCTGAAGGCGGGGACTGACTAAAAATTCCTTGTTTAATGAATTATAATTGTACCTGATACCAGATTGTAATGTTATCTCCCTTGAAGTATCTCCAAGCCTTATATTATCCTGGACATAACCGCTGAACTTATCGATTGTAAGATCAGCGTTAGATTTCAATACATTACTTAGGTTAATGGAGTTAATACTAAATGGAATAGAATAACCCGCGCTATCCTGGTATTCCCACTCATTTAATTTATCGTGAATAATGGTATGGTCGACACCAATTCCCCATTGAATGAAATGTCTTCCCATATCATAACTTCCTTTATGACTAAGGTTCCATACATCAATATTTAAGTTGTTGCGTGCATAGTTCTGGTAGATACCTGCCCCCAAAGGATTTACTATCTGCCCGAAGGTGGGTTGGCTTTTATCGAAATCACGCTCACCAAAAAGATATGTACCCGTAATATCAAAATTCTCTTTTTCATTGTCCTCAAACCTGCTTGCCATCCATTTAAGGCGAACTTTTTTTGATATTTGTTGAACAAGGCTAAGCCCGATCATGTTTGTATTGTACTTATCGTTTTCCTGTCCTTCGAAAAATATATCCAGTCCAATATTTGCAGTGAATAAAGGAGAGAAGACGGCAGAAGATTTCTGTGCTGATTGAGGGATGAGTGAAAAGTTTGTACCGGATATAATTCCCAGCAATTCAAGTTGTGTCTTTTCATTAATCTTGTAGGTAAAAAAGGCTTGCAAATCTGCTGAAGATGGAACATAGCTACCTTTAGTCTCCTGGCTGCTCAATAAATCCTTATTGGTCCGATTTCGTACACCAAATAAATAAGTGAAGCGGTCATTCTTAGAAGAGCCCTCAAGGTGAAATCCTTGTTCAAGCATGCTAACATACACTGACCCATCAAGAGCTTTGGGTTTTTTGTACTGAATATCGAGCACACTGCTCATCTTGTCTCCATATTTTGCCTGGAACCCACCATTGTAGAAACTGATATTTCTTGTAAGCTCCGGGTTTATAAAACTCAAACCTTCCTGTTGTCCATTTCGAACAAGGTAAGGCCTGAATATTTCAAAATCATTGATGTAGATAAGGTTCTCATCATAGTTGCCACCTCTTACACTATATTGAGAAGTGAGTTCGTTATTACTGCCCACCAGGATCTTGATCAGTCCTTCAACACCACCTACTGTGCTGGGTAAAACAAGTGCATTTTTGGGATTGATTCTTGTTAACCCATTTTCATTTCTTCCTTTATCGTTGGTAACTACCACCGTCTCAAGGATCTTTCCACTATGCTCCAGTCTTACGGTAATATTTTCTTCCTCATTATCGCTTAGCAAAAAATTCCTTTGTTCACTGCGGTATCCTGAGGATGAAAAAACCAATGCGAAAGCTTTATCAACAGGGACCTTTATCCTGAATGTTCCCGAATCTGATGTAACTGTCCCACTTTGCCTACCAAGTATAGTGACAGATATAGATGCCATGGGGTGCTCGTTGTCATCAATAATCCTTCCGTTCACATAAGCAGATTTTTTTTGTGCTGTTGAAGAATAGGAGAGGAAAATAAAAATGATGATCACCAATAATCTCATGGAGTGAAGATAATATTAAAATATTCGTTCATAAAACCTCATATATCTTTCAAAGCATTGATAGCAGCTACCGGATCGCCGGATTTAAACACTGCATTTCCCGCAACTAAAACATCTGCTCCGCAATCGATGATCTGGCGGGCATTTTTTAGAGTGACACCTCCATCGATTTCAATTTTTACCTGAAGCCCTGCATCATCTATCATTTTACGCAATTGAGTAATTTTTTTAAATGTTCGGGGAATAAAGCTTTGACCACCAAAGCCAGGGTTGACACTCATCATGCAAACAACATCAATCTCTGAAATAATATCCTGTAGCAACTCAACAGGGGTGTGCGGGTTGAGAGCAACTCCTGCCTTCATTCCCAGCATTTTTATTTGCTGGATATTCCGTGAAAGGTGTGGGCATGCTTCAAAATGGACGGTAAGAATATCAGCCCCCGCTTCCTTAAATGCCTCAGCAAATTTTTCAGGTTCCAGGATCATTAAATGTACATCGCAAATTTTAGAGGTGGTTTTGCGTATTTGTTCTATTACAGGCATGCCAAAGCTGATATTTGGAACAAACCTTCCATCCATCACATCGAGGTGAAACCAATCTGCCCGGCTATTATCGAGCATTGCACAATCATCAGCAAGATGTAGAAAATCCGCAAACAGAAGTGATGGTGCTAGTAGAGGCATAATTACAGGTTTAATTTTAAATATTGAGTGGGTTTATTCGTTTATTGTTTTTGTATTATCAAGGGTTCTTTGTTTATAAAATAGTCAAAATCAAATAAAAAGATCATCTTACTCCCAACCGTTTAAGAGCTTCTTTTGCTTCGATAAAATCCTTATCATATATAAGTGTTGTCTGGTAACTTTCGATCGCTTCCTGCAGTTGATTCAGTTTCTCATAACATTTGCCCATCCAGTAGTATCCTTCATCATAGTTATTCTCAATAGTAACTGCTTTTTTTAATACATTAAGTGCGTCTTCATATTTCCCAAGATCGAATAAGGCGATCGCCTTTTCACGATAGGCAAACATATAGGTATAATCGATTTTTATGCAACTATCAAAAAACGTCATGGCTTTATTTTTATCACCTGTATAATTGTAATACAATCCTTTAATAAATAAGGCCTCCTTTTGTGCCCTGGATTTATCGCCTATGATCAATGCATCCGCAAGTTCTAGTGCCTTTGGATTTTTTGTTTGGGCATATAATGTTCCCAGGGAAATAACGTATTCTGGTAAGGGATAAATATTAATAGCCCGTTCAAAGGCTTTAATGGAGCCCAATGTATCTTCATTTTCATAATGCAGGGTTGCTTTAATATCCCATAACTCGGCAACATCGGAATCTCTTTTTATTGCATTATCGGTCATTGCGATAGCTGTATCGTAACTGCCATTATCTCGGTAATATTCTATTAACTTTTCAAGAAGTTGTAATGAGTCGGGGTATTTTGCGACAGACTCCTTCAATTGTTTTATGGACGAATCTGCAGATTGGATAGTCGTGTGCCACCCATCATTATTTTTACAAGACACGATTAGACTTATAAATAAGAAGAAAAACAACATTTTCACTACCATACAACAAATTTAAGCGGCTTAATTAGAATCGTTCTAAGAAATTTCTGACATTCGCATTCTCTAAACATATGTATTAGGATAAAATTATTGTATGATCAGGTATATACTCCCTTTGGTTTGTTTGTTTTCTTTATTTATAAATTCAAAAAAAAATGACCACCAGCAATATACCAAAGCGACAACCGATACTCTACAGTATCCTGAAGAGAAGCATTTTAAAAATCTCAGGCAACTAACTTTTGGAGGTGACAATGCTGAAGCCTATTTAAGTTTCGATGGAAAGTATCTTATTTTTCAAAAAACAAATCCTAAAGAAGGTATCCTTTGCGATCAGATATGGATGGGAAAACTTCCTGAAACACCGGATGAACCTTTTCATCCAAAGTTGGTTAGTACGGGTACAGGACGTACAACTTGTTCATTTTTTTATCCGGATGGGAAATATATTTTATATGCTTCCACACACTTGTCATCGAAGGATTGTCCACCAGTGCCTGACAAATCAAAGCGTTATATATGGCCGGTTTACAAAAGTTTTGACATTTTTAAGGCAGACACTAATGGACATATTATCAAACGACTAACCAGTACTGAAGGGTATGATGCAGAAGCTACCATCTCGCCCAAAGGCGATAAGATACTATTTACTTCTATGCGGGATGGGGATCTTGAT
>JADGPY010000312.1 GCA_017882205.1 Chitinophagaceae bacterium | reverse complement strand
GTTATTGGGTGGAAGGAAACCTGAAAAAAGTTACAGAAGCTACAAACGGACAGGTTGCATATGTTTATGTGCCGAATACATCATATGCAGGACATGAATATTTTAAAAGATACTTCTTCCCACAAGCTGACAGGAAAGCGATAATTGTCGATGAGAGGTTCAATGGAGGAGGGTCGCTCGCCGACTATTATATTGATATACTTCAACGACCACTCCAGGCTTACTGGAATATGAGATATGGGACGGATCTTAAATCCCCAAGCGCTTCTATCCAGGGTCCGAAAGTAATGATTATAGATGAAACAGCCGGATCGGGAGGTGATATGCTGCCATGGATGTTCAGAAAATTCAAAGTCGGTACACTGGTTGGCAAGCGCACCTGGGGAGGACTTGTAGGAATTCTCGGGTTCCCGGAGTTCATCGATGGCGGGTCAGTTACGGCCCCCAATGTTGCTATCTGGACAAAAGATGGTTTCGTAGTTGAAAATGTGGGAGTTGCGCCTGATATTGAGGTAGAACAATGGCCCGCAGATGTGATCAGCGGTAAAGATCCCCAACTTGATAAGGCAATAGAAGTGGCACTGCAGGAACTGAAGAAGAATCCTCCTGAAATACCTGTTCGTCCACCCTATCCTGTGAAAGTTCAGAAATAAGATAAAAGATAACCATTGACACACCAAGCACCAAGCACCATGCACCATGCACCATTTACCCTGCACCCTTTACCTTGCAATATTTAATCATTAAAATGTATAATGTACACATATAACTACCTGTTTGACTTTACGAAAAACGTCTTCATGAAGATGGGATGCAGTGAACATGATTCAAAAATTATTGCTGATGTTTTTCTTGCTGCTGAAATGAGGGACCATGCTTCTCACGGGATGATCAGGATAAAGGACTATTACGAATTATGGAAAGCCAGGCGGATTAATACCGATCCACAGGTGACTATAGTGCACGAATCCCCAAGCACAGCAGTCATTGATGGAGATAATGCAGTCGGGATGGTAGTTGCCAGGAGATCGATGGAGACTGCCATAGAAAAAGCAAAAAAGGCAGGAACCGGATGGGTTGCTGCAAGAAATTCCAACCATTTTGGTATTGCCGGGTATTATGCAATGATGGCGTTAGAAACTGACATGATAGGTATCTGTCTGACTAATGCCAATCCGCTTGTGGCTCCTGTTTTTTCCATAAGCCGAATGATAGGTACAAATCCTATAGCAGTTGCTATTCCTGCAATGAAACAACCTCCGTTTGTGGCAGATTTTGCAACAACTCCTATTGCAAGGGGCAAACTCGCTGTAGCTGAAAAAAAAGGTGAAAAAGTTCCATTCGGATACCTGCAGGATAAAAATGGACTGCCATCTGATGATCCGACTATTCTTAAATCCGGAGGATCAATGCTTCCTCTTGGAGGAGACAGGGTTCATGGCAGTCACAAAGGCTATTGCCTCTCTTCAATAGTTGATATTTTTTCTGCCGTATTCAGCGGGGCTAACTTCGGACCATTTGTACCTCCAAGTGTTGCTTACCTTCCTGTACTCGATAAAAAGGTTGGCAAAGGAACCGGACATTTTTTCGGAGCAATGAGAATTGATGCTTTCCAACCTGCAAATGAATTCAAGACAAAAATGGATGAATGGATTGAGACATTCCGGTCGGCCAAACCGGTTAAGGGTCAGGAACGGGTGATGATTCCCGGTGATCCGGAACGAGAAGCTGAGGAGAGGAACAGGAAAGACGGAATCAAACTTGTTCCTGCAATAAAGGATGACCTGGTTGCAGTTGCAAAAGAATTGGGAATAGAATTTAAGTGATTATATATCATACTCCCGCCAAAGACGAATGAATGGATCTCACCATCAACTTCAACCACCAGCATTGCTTCATGACAATAAAAATCACAATAAAAAAACTAACAGCGTGCTGCCTCCTAAAACGAACTCCACAAATCTGTTTCCCTTTTAATTTTTCCCATAAGAATTTCTCATGATAGGTCATCGCATTTCTAAGCGATTTTGCCAGTTCCATTACAACTGGTTTTGCTCCGAAATACATATTCTTATCAAGTTCCCTCATAGTATAGATTTTTTTAAGCCCCCCACGGGGGGTTTGGGGGCTCTACTCCAAAATGCGAACCTGATTCTCTTAACAACACAATTGTCACTCCTGTTTTAAGGGTTTGGGGGTTCTTCCCCTATCTTATTCGATTTGGGGGCCTCTTACATAAACCCCTGCTCTTTTAGTACATGCAAGAGAGTATTAGAGAAATAAACATTGTCGGCTTTTTTATATCTGATATCTGTAAAGACTTGTGCCAGAGTCTCTTTATTGTTCTCTAAAACAAACTGTTGTGAATCTGCTCGTTCCTCTTTCTGTTTATAATAATTTTCGATACTGGCAGTTGAATAATCCTTGTATGTCTCTTTATGAATTACTGCTTCCAGCGGCAACCTGTCTACCTGTTCCGGTTTCCCGGAAGGCCAGCCGAGAGTTACGGTAGTAACAGGGACAACTCCTTTTGGCAGCTTCAGCACTTCAATGATTTTATCAGCAGTATAGATGGTGGTCCCCAAATAACATATCCCGAGTCCTTTTGCTTCGGCAGCAATACAAAAAGTCTGGGCAACCAGCAACGCATCAATAGCCGCTGTAAAAAATGAGAGAAAATTATTATACCCTGGTTGAGCATTTCTCAGGATGCACCATTTGTTAAACCTGTTGAAATCTGCACAGAATGTCAGAACCACAGGCGCCTCAGTAATCATTTTCTGATTAAAATGAAGCGGTGCAAGTTGGCTTTTCATCTGATTATCACGGTTTATAACTATGCTGTAAACTTGCATATTCCCTGTCGTGGAAGCTCTGCAACCCATAACAAAAAGCTCATTAAGAAGCTTATCATCAATATTTTCGGAGGAATATTTCCGTATTGTTCTTCGTTGGAGTAATTTTTCTGAGAAATCAGTCATTTTTTTGTGATCTAGAATATTATGCAAAGTAAGTAAATTACTTAATTACCTAAAGTTTGTATGATAAGAACTTAAGTACATTGAACCATTATTCAACTCTAACAGTCAATAGAAAAACACCTTAAACACTGAGGTTTCAGGTAATTTAGATTGCCTGTTTCAAAACATTAATCATTTTAGACCTATTTCAATATTGAAACATTTATTTCTTAACTTGCCACTATGATTAGTTGATTCAGAGTTAATATTTGTAATAATTCTGGCTAATCAAATAGTATACTTTAAAGAACTAGTCACGTTTGGTGCGAAACTTATCTAAAGGTATTTTTTTAGCGTTAAATAGCTTGTAAAATGAGCATCGCGGACGGTTGTCCAGTTTTGCTACTGAATATCTGAAATCCAAATAGAAGTAAAGTAGAGTTTAACCCCAGAAAATTATATTACTAAAAATTAAAAATACTTAATATGAAAACAAGACATTTTTTAGTAGCTTCACTATCTATTTTGATGGTTGGAAATATTCAAAATGGTCTTTTTGCAGAGGGTAAAATACTACATATTTCTCTTCAGACAAGAGATCCAAAAACAAATCAAGTAATTACCAGGACTGAAGACGTTGATGCTTCAAAAATAGGCGTTGTTATTGTTGATCCATGGAACTATCATTGGTGTATGACAGCATGTGAGCGAGTGTCGGCAATGGTTCCCCGATGGAACAAGTCATTAGAAGTTGCAAGAAAAATGGGGATGCCGATTATTTGGTGTCCCAGTGACGTTATAGGGTCATATTCAGGTTATCCTCAGCGAGAACGAGTATTAGGGATGAAACTTCTTTCTGTTCCAAAAGAACGAGAAATGCTTAAGGCGAAATTTATCGCCCCGGTTGGTATGTGTATGTGTGGACCGGGTATTAATTGTATAGTAAACTATGGTTGGGATGGCATGAATCCGGATCTCTATTTAGCTGATAATGATTTTATTGCAAGTAGTACTGAGGAAGTATATACTTTGCTTAAGGATCGTGATATAACACATGTTATCTATATGGGACTACACACAAATGTTTGCTTGTATGAAAAACCCGGTGCATTGCAGTATATGTGGCAAGCTGGTTTAAACTGTATGCTTGCCAGAGACATTAACGATGCTATAACAAATTATAATCCGGATACCGGATTTACTCCCGATAATGGTACAATACAAACAGATGAGGATCTCGAACTTGCTGGTATTACCACTATCAATGTGGTAGATGAATGGCGTAAATCAGGGTTATGGAACGATAAATGGATAGTTGAAACAGTACGCATAACTCCGTGGGGTAAACTTAACAGACCATATTTCTTCAAGGAATCTGTTACTGTAACTCTTACTACTCCATGGTTAAAAGATGCAGAAATACATTATACTCTTGATGGCAGCAAACCTAAAAATAATTCACCCGTATATAAAGACCCGCTTTCTATTACATCTACTGCAAGTTTACAAACGGCGGCATTCCGAAATGGGAAATTAATAAGCATTCCAACAGATGCCTATTTCGTGCTTTTACCTCCCGAGCCACCTAAACCCAATTTATATTTGGATGACTCAGACTACATTTTGGACCCTTATGGGAACATTAGTTCTACTTATGAAGCGTGCTTTTGGTTACCGAAAACCGGGAAGTCTTACGAAAATCAGAAGTTGCGTGTACGAGGAAAGGTTTATGAGAAAGGCTTAGGTTTCCGCGCACCTTCAGCAGTCCGTTATGAATTGAAACCCGAATACGAACGTTTTGTAGCTAAAGCGGGAATTGATGACAATTTGCTTGATCATGAATTAGGGCGGAATTTGGTAATGCACTGTAGTGTTGTTTTTCGCGTTTTTATTGATGGAAAGATGATGGCTGAAAGTCCTATAATGCGAATTTCGCAGGAGCCATGGTGTTTTGATGTCATAATTCCAAATGGAAGCAGGTATATTAATTTGGTTTGCATGGATGCGGGCAGTCGCAATATACTGGACCTCGGAAACTGGGTTGATGCAGGATTCTGCATAAAATAATTTTGATTACTGAGTTAATTATAAGTACACCTGCATTTCCCAGTTTGTGGTTGCTCTGCTTCACTTTCCAAACAGTTCATTAAGGAGCTTATCATAAATAGGTTCAGATGTAAATTTTACGTATAGTCCTGCGATCAAGCAAAATATCTGAAATTTTTGTCATTTTCTATATTGTAGAATATCAGACAAAATAAGCAAATTCCTGTATAAAATTATCTTAAACCCTTACTCAGACAATTAACCATTGTTCATTTAAATATCTGTAATCAGATCAATTAGTGAAAAAATATATCTTTTCCATTCGTTTTGATCATTTTAGCAGGATAATTATTTTGATATTATAAATTTACTAACTTGCTCGTATGATTTATTTAAAAGTCGTAAACTGTTAGCAATATTCTGACATATGCAAGTCCGGCGGAAAGAAAATGAACCACAGTTGGTACATAATTTATCAAAAGGCAATCTTTTGGCGTTTAATACCTTATATAAAGAGTACAGTGGACGTCTATACCATTTTGCGCTTGGGTATTTAAAATCAGAAGAAGAGGCAGAAGAATTGGTTCAGGAGGTATTTACAAAAATCTGGGAGAAACGGGCCAATCTGAAAGAGGAG
>JADGPY010000052.1 GCA_017882205.1 Chitinophagaceae bacterium | reverse complement strand
GCCGCTTGCAGATAAATATTTTGGGAATGATTTAGGAAAAGCCGATCCTAAAAAAATAAAATTATACTACAGAACATTTGATACAACAGGTATTGAGCAGATCCGCCTGCTTAAAAAACCCTCCCTGGTAATGATTGGCCGAAAACCTGTATTCGAATTGAAAGAATTATCCGCAGAAGGTTATATGTGGAAGCCAATGAAGAAGGGAGGTATACTTACCATTAAGCGTCAAAATAGTTCTACAATTATTGTGGCTGACTAATTAATTATTATTAGATGGCGACTTATGATCATTTTACGAAAGCTTGTCTTAACGAATTAGATTGTTATATCAAGTATTAAAATAATCAATAATAAATAATCAATAATTAACATGTCTTAAAGAATTAAATGTTTTTATCATATTTAAAAAGTGTTAAAGAAATAATCCAGCCCGGATGACCCGTTCGGACGGGCAATAATCAATAATCGATAATTATTTGTACACGATCAGTATCCAGCTTTAAATGAATAATCACCGGAACCCACTTCCACAATTGCATATCCTTTTTCATAACGAATGGCATGCACTGTATTCCCGCTTTCTGTAATAAATGCATTTTCTTTTGAAGGAATATAAATGGTTGCCTGTGTATTCCCGGGAATAGAAACATTCAATAAAAAATTGGTACCATCAATTTTCCAGTCGCTTTCAATTTTTCCGCTTACTGAATTATAACTGCCTTTAGCCCATTTAAGATCACCTGCCGGTTGTGGTTTAATAATTATCTTTTCAAAACCAGGGGCTGCAGCATTAATGCCAAGCAGGGAACGATAGAACCATTCATCAACAGAACCAAACATAGGATGGTTTTGTGAAGGCCCGCTTTCGGGATAAGCCCAGGTTTCCCATAATGTGGTGGCGCCCTTTGCAATCATATTGCCCCAGCCGGGATAATCCCGTTGATTGGCGATCTTGTAGGCTACATCATTCATGTCATTTTCCCTCAAAACATCAAACATCATCATCGTTGAAAAGATGCCTGTTGATAAATGCCAGTTGTGCCTTGCGAATTCGTTCATCAGTATTTTAAATGTTGAATCTTTCTGAGGTGATAGGCCGTACCACAAAGCCAGTATCTGTGCACTTTGTGTGGCATTATCAAAACGTCCGGTATTGGCAATATAGTAACGGTTTAGTATTGCATCTTTAATTTTATCAGCCAGCTTTGCATACTTTACTGCATCTTCTTGTTTACCAAGTATGCCTGCAAATTCTTCCGCCAGCTTAGCATGATGATAATAAAATACAGATGCACTGAATGATTCAGGTTTTGTATCCAGTGCCTCATGATCACTGATGTCCCAATAGAATAAATTATCTATCGCCTTTGACTGCAAAAAGTTCATTTGCTTTACAAAAGCATTATAATTATTTGTGATGATTCTTTTATCTCCATAGTAATCATATAACTGTTTTTGTAAAAAAGGAAATCCTAATTCCCAGCCCAATGGGCCTGATTCACCACCATACCCTCTGTCTGCAATACCTGTGTAAGGCGCTATTTCGGTAATGCCACCATCGGGTTGCTGTTCATTGGCAAAATCAGTAACGGCTTTACTGTAAAAACCTGCCATATCATAATTGTATATTAAAGCATTGGAGCTAACAACCATATCTGCACCATAACCCATTTTCTCACGTGCAGGGCAATCTGATTGAACACTGAATACATTGCTTAAAAATGTCCATTGAATCACTTCATGCAGTTTTGTAAACATATTATTGGAACAGGAAAATGTTCCGTTCAATGGCAGGTCGCTGTTCATGCGTAACCCTTCAATATCATCTGCTGTTGGTTTGCCCGGCCAACCAGTTATTTCTACATAACGAAAACCATGAAAAGTAAATTGAGGATTCCATATTTCGATGCCTTTCCCTTTTAAAATATAACCATCTTCCTGCCATGCAGTTTCCGGTGCGCCAGGACCGCCTTTAATACCGCCTTTTTTTATTTGTGTGGCAACGGTGGTCATGTAATTTAATGAGCCATCTTTCCATAGGTCTTCACCATAACGTAAAATGATTTTTGTTCCTGTAGCTCCTTTAACTTTAATACGTGCAACACCGGCAAAGTTTTGACCCATATCAACAATAAAAGTATCTTTTGAAGGTTCTGTAATTTTAACAGGCTTAATAACTTTTGAAATTTTTATAGCAGGCTGCATTTGTGCAGTTAACATTCCGGAAGGGCCGTTTACAACAACTGCATTCTTCCAGGTACGCTTATCTGCACCAGTTGTGTTCCAGTTTTTTTGTTCAAGTCTTGCATCATATTTTTCACCCAGGTAAACATTGTTATGAATAACGGCTCCGGGGGCAGTCAGCCAGGTTTCATCTGTTGAGATTGTTTCTGCTGAGCCATCATTATAAGTAATGTGTATCTCTGCTTTTACGCATGGCCTCCCTGTCTCCTGAATTTTTCTTACATCAATTCTGCCGAAGATCAGCATTGGTGAAGGATTCCACCAACCACTCCCCATCATTATGGCGGCAGTATTATCCCCTTTTTTTAACATGGCAGTAATGTCAAAAACAGCATACAACACCTGTTTTCTATAAGTAGTAAAACCGGGATCCAAAACATGATCACCAATTTTCTTTCCATTAAGAAACGCTTCATAATAACCAAGTCCACTGATGTATAATCTTGCTGCAGTTATTTTTTTATTTGTTAAAAACACCTTTCTTAGCAAAGGCATCCGGTCTTCTTTTTTATAATAATCTTCATCATGTTCAGGATTGCTACTGCCATCACTTATCCATTTTGCATTCCAGTCTTTTGGATCCAGCATTGCTGTTTCGAACCAATTGATTTCACTCCAGGATGATGCTTCATTTTTTTGGTTATATACTTTTATTCTCCAGTAATATTTCCTGAAAGATTTTAATGGATTGCCTTCATATTCAATCTGTATACTTTGCCGTGAAGTAATTTTGCCTGTTGACCAAATATTGCCATTACGCTGTTGTAGCTGTTTTAAATTATCACTTACAATAATTTCATACGCCGATTGAAGCTGGTTTCTTTCCAAACAATTAAATGTCCAACTAAAACGTGGAACCTTCGTATCAATTCCCAATGGATTATGTATGTATTCACAAGTGAGTTTAGCTGGCTCCAATGGAGACGCAGCACAACGTAATACAAACAATAAACAAAAAGTGATTGAAATGGCAAATACTTTTTTCAAAGGTGTTAATTTTTAAATGAAGAATGTAAGGAATATTTTTGATACCAGCCGTTGATATTGGATGTGTTAATAGTAAAATGACGGTTTAATTTGTGAATGGTGAATGGTGAATCGTGAAATATTGACCATACACCATTCACAATTCACGTTTAATTCGCTGTTTTTTGCAATGTGCATCATAGCTATATTTGTTTTCCGCTTACCATTGTTTTATTTACTTCAATGGTTCCGTAAACAGCTTTGAACCCTGGCTTTCCGGCTTTAAGACTTACGGTTCCAAAACCTGTTTCTGTAGAAAGAAAACTGGTAAAATCACCCACTTTTGAATCTATGTATAATGTTTTATCTACTGCATCATAACGTGCACCCGTAAGCGCCTGTAAATAACCATAACTTGACAAAGCACGCGCATACCAATGCCCGCATTCATATTCATTGAATGGATTTCTGATACGCCCATCATAGCGTTTACGTGAAGCACGGAGAATTTCCAGCCCTTCTTTTACATGCCCCATTAACATTAAATGTGAAG
>JADGPY010000311.1 GCA_017882205.1 Chitinophagaceae bacterium | reverse complement strand
ATAATTCCGATTAGCCACATAAATCGTTTTCGGGTTAAAATGGCAATGGCCGAGATAGCAATAGACACTTGCAAGAGTGTTACTGAGCGTGCAAGCCGAATATGTTTTTGTAAATGAAACTCAGAAGATTTTTCAGCATCTTCCGCCTTTTTCTTAATTTCTTCTTCTTCCTTCTTTACCTGTTCTATAGTTTTTCCATTCGAAGGTGTCCCTACCGGTTGTAATGCTCTTATTTCAGCTTTAATACTTTTCGCCTGGTAAAATGCCCATTGATCAGAGGCTTTTATTTGTTCTATCAAGGCTTCATTAGAGTGATGTCCCGCAAACAAGCCCGCCATTGCGGCAAATACAGCCATTAGTGCAGTTGAGATTGCTACGGTTAAGGTCCACTTTTCCTTTTTTTTATACAGTTCTTCTACTTCTTCATTGATCTCCTCATGCAAATGTTCCGTTGGATCTTCTATTTCTTCCATAGTATAGTGTTATATTATTTTAAAAAATACTCAACAGCTAATGCATAGCCTTTCAAACCAAGACCGTTGATACTACCTTTACATTTTTCTGAGATGTAATTGATCTTCCTGAAATCCTCTCTTGAAATAATATTAGAAATATGTACTTCCACAACTGGTGCTTTGATAGCTGCGATAGCGTCACCTATAGCCACTGATGTATGAGTATAGCCTCCCGGATTAAGGATTATCCCATCCATTTTCATACCAGCCCTTTGGATTTCCTCTATAAGCTCCCCTTCAATATTGCTTTGAAAATAATCAAAATTGATTGTCTCATATTTCCTGCGCATCTTTTCGAAAAAAGATTCAAACGTCATACTGCCATAGATTTCAGGTTCGCGGGTGCCAATGAGATTAAGATTGGGTCCATTAATGATTGCTATTTTCATGTTTGTTTATTGGTGAGTATGTTAAATGACAAATAATTCACTAAATAAAAATAATTAAACTTTGCTTAGCAAATACTGATACATTTAAGTAGTTCCAAATAACTATAAATTTCGTTTTATCATCTCAATAAATTCATCAAACAAATAGCGGCTGTCATGTGGGCCTGGGGTAGCCTCCGGATGGTACTGAACTGAAAAAGCATCTCTGTCTTTTAGCCTGATTCCCTCAATAGAATCATCATTAAGGTTAACATGCGTTATTTCAATATTGACTGCTGCTCTAACAGCGTCTGGATTAATACCGAATCCATGATTTTGTGTTGTTATCTCACATTTCCCTGTGACCAGGTTCTTAACAGGATGGTTCAATCCCCGGTGACCATGGTGCATTTTAAAAGTTGGAATCCCATGAGCCAACGCGAGGAGTTGTTGCCCAAGACAAATTCCAAATAATGGCTTCCTTTTTTCTAGTATTTGTTTTATTGTATCAATGGCATAATGCATGGAGTCAGGATCACCAGGCCCATTGCTGATAAAATAACCATTTGGTCCAAATTTCTCAAGATCTTCAAAACTTGTTTTAGCATTGAAAACTTTTACATAAGCACCTCTTTCAACAAGGCAGTTCAAAATATTTTTCTTAATGCCATAATCCAGGACAGCAACACGCAATTTACTTTGAGGATCACCAATATCATATGATTCCTTCGTAGAAACTTCCGAAGCCAGCTCAAGCCCATCCATTGAAGGAACTTCAGCCAACTGCTCCTTCAAGTTCTCTATGTCAAAATTTTCGGAAGATATGATACAATTCATTGCCCCTTGAGTTCGAACATGTGCTACAAGTGACCGGGTATCAACATCATCTATTGATACTACCCCCTGGTCTTCAAAATATTTTTGTAATGAATCAGTTGCCTGGTATCTCGAATACTGTTGTTCAAGGTTTTTCCCAATCACTCCTTTAACCTTTACTCCATTGCTTTCAACATCTTCACTTTTCACCCCATAATTGCCAACATGCACAGAATTCATTATCACCACCTGGCCAAAATAACTTGGGTCGGTAAACACTTCCTGATAACCTGTCATTCCTGTATTAAAGCAGATCTCGCCAGTAGTGGTGCCTATCTTTCCGAATGATTTTCCGTAAAAAACATTGCCGTCCTGAAGAAGTAATATTGCGGAAGGATGGGTGTTCGTAGAGGTCATTCTTTGATATCTGATTGGAATTTACTTAGCTTCCTCAACAGGAGCTTCAGAAGGCGCTACGGGAGCGTTTTCTGTTGTAACAGGAGCAACTGTTGGAACAGTTTCATTAACAGCAGTTGCTTTCTTACGAGTACCAGCCCTACGTGTCTTTTTAACTGCGGCTTCTTCTGTAGCTGCTACACCTTTACCATATACTTCGTTATAATCAACCAGTTCGATCATGCCTATTTCTGCATTATCCCCGGTTCTTTTGCCAAGCTTTATTACACGGGTATATCCACCCGGGCGGCTGGCAATTTTGGCACTGATCACATCAAACAATTCCTGTACCGCTTCTTTGTCCTGTAAATAACTAAAAACAATACGGCGTTGATGCGTGCTGTTTTCCTTTGCTTTTGTAATCAATGGTTCTACATAAGGACGGAGCGCTTTTGCCTTTGCAAGAGTAGTTACGATTCGTTTATGCATGAACAATTGGCAAGCCAGGTTGCTTAACAAAGCTTTCCTGTGACTCGCTGTTCTGCTTAAATTATTATTCTTATCTCCGTGACGCATGACATTTGTTTTATAGGTTATACCGTGTCAGGAATTATAACCTGTGTTTTAAAATACTGAACCTATAATATTGAATGTTTGAATTAAACAGGCAACATTACTATTCAAATTAATTATTCATCATCCAGTTTAAGCTTACTAAGATCCATTCCGAATCCTAATCCTCTTTCATTCAGTACCTGCTCGATCTCGCTCAAAGATTTCTGTCCGAAATTCCTGAATTTCATAAGATCTTCCTGCTCATACTGAACCAATTCGCTGAGAGAGTTGATCTTTGCTGCTTTCAGGCAATTAAAAGCTCTTACAGAAAGATCAAGATCTTCAAGTGGAGTTTTCAACACCTTGCGTAATTGAAGGGTTTGTTCATCAACAAGGTCTTCTTTTTTATCTTCCCGTGTATCGAAAGTGATGTTTTCATCTGTAATGATCATCAAGTGTTGAATCAATATTCTTGAAGCCTGCTTTACTGCTTCTTCTGGATTAATAGTTCCATCAGTATTCACCTCCATTACCAATTTTTCAAAATCAGTCCTTTGCTCAACCCTTGTATTCTCAATACTGTATTTTACATTCTTTATTGGAGTATAAATAGCATCTACAGGAATATATCCAAAATGTGTACTTTTTTCTTTGCTTTCTTCTGCAGGTACATATCCACGACCTTTTCCAATGGTGATTTCCATTTCGAGCTTTGCTGAAGTATCCATTGTGCATATCAGCAACTCAGGATTCATCACTTCAAAAGAAGGAGAAGCCTCTCCGATCATCCCTGCCGTAAACTCAGGCTTATTTTTGATCGAGATGGTAATTTTTTCAGTCCCAATCTCATGCTCAACTTTCTTTTTAAAGCGAACCTGCTTTAGGTTTAAAATTATTTCTGTTACGTCTTCAGTAATTCCCTTCAAGGTTGCAAATTCGTGATCGGCTCCTGCCACATTGATACCGATAATTGCATATCCCTCTAAAGAATTAAGTAATACTCTGCGCAAAGCATTACCGATGGTTACACCATACCCCGGTTCAAGGGGACGAAACTCAAATTGTGCTTCAAAATCAGTGCTCTTTTGAAGAACAATCTTGTCGGGCTTTACAAAATTTAAAATGGCCATTTTTTATTTTGTTGATTTAATTTAAAAATTTGTTTTCTCTAAGTACTATTTGCAAATAACTACTTACTTGCTGTACAATTCGACGATCAATTGTTCTTTAATATTCTCTGGAACACTTTCCCTTTCAGGATATGCAATAAATGTTCCTCTCATTTCTCCTTCGCTCCAGTCTATCCAGTTAAATCTCGGATTTTTAGGGCGAAGATTTCCTGTTATAGACTTATTCCCTGTTGTCTTGTCTTTTAGACCAATTACATCACCTGGTTTTAAAGAATAAGAGGGTATATTGACAACATCTCCATTCACGGTGATATGTTTGTGCGAAACTAACTGACGCGCAGCCTGGCGGCTTGGGGCAATACCCATACGGAAAACAGTATTATCAAGACGTGCTTCAAGCAGTTTGATAAGGTTTTCGCCTGTTACCCCTTTACGACGGGCAGCTTCAGTAAATGTGTTACGAAATTGCTTCTCCAATACACCATATGTGTATTTTGCTTTTTGTTTTTCACGTAACTGTAGGGCATATTCGCCGAGACTTTTACGTTTGCGGGCAGCACCGTGCTGGCCGGGAGGATTACTGTTTTTTGTCAACCATTTGCCATTGCCTGTGATAGGCTCTCCGAAAATCCTGGAGATCTTGGTTTTTGGTCCTGTGTAACGAGCCATGTTTGTTTATGATTTTTTATTGTCGGAACAGCATCAGTAAAAATCAAAAATGAATGCTGAACCCTGTTATGAAATAGGTTTAATTTTAGGTTATGGACTATAGAACTAAATCTAAAAATTGTTAACATAAAATTTAGCCATGAAATTATACTCTTCTTTTTTTCGGAGGCCTGCATCCATTGTGTGGAAGAGGTGTTACATCTTTGATCATCGCAATCTCAATGCCGGATTGTGACAATGCTCTGATTGCTCCTTCGCGTCCAGATCCTGGGCCTTTTACATATACATCGCAGCGCTTCATGCCTGCATCAAGAGCTACTTTCGCAGCGTCGGATGCAGCCATCTGGGCAGCATAAGGGGTATTTTTCTTTGATCCCTTAAAACCCATTTTGCCAGCGGAAGACCATGAGATGATCTGTCCTTGTTTGTTCGTCAAACTAATGATAATGTTGTTAAAACTTGCTGTAACGTGCGCATCACCATAGGTGTCTACTTTTACAACTCTTTTTTTTGCTGCTGCTTTAGCACTTGTTGCTTTTGCCATAGTTGAAGATAGGTGGTCGTTATTAATATATTCCCGCTATTCGCGGGACTGAACCAACCCTCCCTCCGGCTTTCTTAAGAGATCTGGTGTTAGTCCAATTTTTCAAAGCCTGTTAATGAATCAATTATTTCTTAGGTGCTTTCTTCTTACCAGCAACTGTTTTTCTTTTTCCTTTTCTTGTACGGCTATTTGTTCTTGTTCTCTGACCACGTAGAGGCAAACCTTTACGATGTCTTAAACCACGGTAGCATGCAATATCCAACAAACGTTTAATATTCATTTGAACTTCACTACGTAATGCACCTTCTGTTTTGAATTCATTATTTATGACATTACGGATGGCAGTTTGCTCATCATCATCCCACTCATTTACCTTTTTATCATATCCAATTCCAGCCTTATCTAATATATAACGTGCAGTTGATCGGCCTATTCCAAATATATAGGTCAATCCTACTTCACCTCTTTTGTTTTTTGGTATATCAATACCGGCAATACGAGCCATATTTTTTAGAGATTTTTATTTTTTAGATTACTCCGTAACCATTGGTCATTAAACCTTACATGTTGGCTTAATAACATTTTTTATCCCTGCCTCTGCTTAAAGCGTGGATTCTTTTTGTTAATCACATATAGCTTCCCTTTTCTTCGCACAATCTTACACTCAGCGCTTCTTTTTTTTATCGATGCTCTAACCTTCATTTTATTACTTTTAAAGTACCTGGAATTTTTGTTTAACTTATTTATACCTGAAAATGATCCTTCCCCTCGACAAATCGTATGGACTCATTTCCACTCCAACCTTATCACCAGGTAGAATTCGAATGTAGTGCATCCTCATTTTACCTGATATAGTGGCAAGAATTTCGTGACCGTTCTCAAGCTTGACCCTGAACATCGCATTGGATAACGCTTCCAGGATTACACCATCTTGTTTAATCAATGCTTGTTTGGCCATATAGTTTTTGGGAGCGCAAAGATAGGTGGAAATATTTAAATTTTGAAAAAAAAGCGATTTTTATTACCTTCATCACTTAAATAAACCCTAAAACATCATTAATGAATAGAATTCTGGCCCTATGTGTAATACTTTCAGTGTTTGCTTCATGTAAAAAATCAAGTTCCGGGGCTGCCCCCGACAAATATATGACAGTGTCTGCAGGTAGTTCATGGAACTATCAGCAAAACAATGCAGGTGTAATCACCAATTATACCCTTACTTCTACAAACAGGGATAGCGACATTCTTGGAAAAACATACCATGTATTTACAAATTCAACGGGATCAAACCAATACTATAATGTGACCGGTAACGATTATTTCCAGTTCGATTCAATAAAACTTGCCACAGTTTCGCAAAGTATCGACCGTCTTTATTTGATTGATGATGCAGTGGTTAATTCCAATTGGGGTCAAACTATTTCATTTAGTTTGACTGGTCTTCCTGTTCCAATACCACTGACAATTACCAATACAGTTTCAGAAAAAGGAATTTCACATACAGTTAATAGTATTGTCTATACATCTGTTATACATATTAAAACCACCCTCACATCCTCATTGATCCCGGCGGCATCACTAACAACAAATATCGATAGTTATTATGCCAAAAATTACGGGTTAATTGAGAATACGACTGTAATCGGCCTCAATTATTCAGGATTTGTACAAAATGTAAACACTTCAATAAAGTTGATGAGTTCAGCACTTTTGTAGAACTGAACCTGTATTCATTGCACTATATAAATTCTAAAAAGATTCATCTGTAAGATGAACCTTCGTCATCTCCATGTAGTGGTTTTGTAATTGATGTACTGCAATTGGATGCAGCATATGCCTTTTTTCATCCCTATACCATATTTCAAAGTCTGAAAAAACTCCATCTTTTGAAATGAGTATTCTAAAAGCTCCCTTAAGATATTTTACTGAACCATCCTCATTAACCATTTTTTGAAAATGTAATTTCATTAACTGGTTCTCATCCAATGGAAGAGGATACAATTCATCACCTTTGAACCAGAATTCCTGGACGCCATTATCAACACATATCTCTTTCTCATCCCGGTTAAACTGTGTTACTTCAACTTCTTCCATCTTACCCTCGAAATCAGCCAATACATAGTCACCTTGTTTAAGATCCTGGAATTTTATCATAATACTTCTTTTGGGAACAATTTAAGGAAATTACAAAATAACGGTAAAAAATTTTATCAGGATTCTCTCACCTGGATCAATTCTTGAATAAATTCTATTCCGCCCAACTCATTACATAATCTGCATCCTCAATCTCGAGTGCTGCTTTTGTGAGCTGTAAAGGATGGAAGGTATCAACCATGACTGCGAGTTCATTCGTGGAACTGGCGCCAATACTTTTATTTACCGCGCCCGGATGTGGACCATGGGGAATACCTCCAGGATGTAATGTTATCTGGCCTTTTGTAACATGTTTCCTACTCATGAAATCGCCGTCAACATAATAAAGCACTTCATCGCTATCAATATTGCTGTGATTATATGGGGCAGGTATAGCTAATGGGTGATAATCAAACATCCGGGGAACAAATGAGCATACAACAAAATTATTAGCTTCAAATGTCTGGTGAACTGGAGGCGGTTGGTGTACGCGGCCAGTGATCGGTTCAAAATCATGAATGGAGAAAGAATAAGGGTAACAGCACCCATCCCATCCAATTACGTCGAATGGATGGTGCAGGTAATGAATTCCATACATCATTCCTTTCTTTTTTGTCATAATTTTGAAATCACCTTTCTGATCTATCGTTTGCAGATTTTGTGGTGTTTTAATATCACGTTCACAATATGGAGAATGTTCAAGTAATTGCCCGTATTTGCTAAGGTATTTTTGTGGATACCGAATAGGACTAAATGATTCAACGATAAATAACCGGTTATGCGCTTTATCAAAAGATATTTGATAGATAGTCCCCCTGGGTATCATCAGGTAATCTCCATACGAAAAAGTCAACTCTCCATATTGTGTTTTTAATATACCGCTACCTTCATGTACGAAAAGCATTTCATCTGCATCGGCATTTTTGAAGAAATAATCATGCATACTTTCCTCTGGGGCAGCCAACACAATATGACAATCATTATTCACCAGTACTGGTTTGCGGCTTTTTAAATAATCCTTCTCTGCCTTTATTTTAAATCCCTGTAAACTCCGGTGTTTCAGCATTTTCTCTTCAGCAACCATAGGCGATACATCATAAGCTTTCTCCGTCTTTATAATTTCTGTGGGAGGATAATTATGATATAATAATGAGCAGTCTGAGGAAAATCCTTCTGTAGAAAATAATTGTTCTGAATATAAGCTGCCATCAGGCTTCCGGAATTGGGTATGCCGTTTATGTGGGATGCTTCCTGCTTTATAATAATGAGGCATAATGAAAGATATTCGAAGTTTATTATAATCGCGATCCAAATTTATGTATCACCACTTATTCTACCCAATCAGCAATAAAAACGTTTGTATCATGCCCTCCCCCGTTATTGCGGTTACTACTAAATACGAATTTCTTTCCATCACGGCTGAACATTGGAAATGCATCGAATCCCTTATCACGGCTTACTTTCTCAAGCCCATTACCATTAATATCTGTGATATACATGTTAAATGGAAAGCCTCGTGTGTATTCATGATCACTGCAGAAAATAATATGTTTGCCATCAGGAAGGAAATTAGGAGCCCAATTTGCTTTAGGCAGAAAAGTAACCTGGCGCGCATCCGTTCCATCCGCATTGGCCGTCCATACTTCCATTTCTGCCGGTGCTACCAGTCCTTGAGAAAGTAGATCTTTATAATCGGCGATCTCTGCCGGGGTTTTAGGCCTGCTTGCACGCCATACTATCTTTTTACCATCCGGGCTAAACCATCCACCACCATCATAGCCCAATGTGTGCGTAATCCGTTTCACATGCTTTCCATCAAGGTCCATTGTATAAAGATCAAGATCCCCATCCCGCATAGAAGTAAATAGTATCTTATCGCCTTTGGGCGAGATGGTAGCTTCTGCATCATACCCTTCAGTACTGGTTAGTCGTTTGATAATATGTCCATTAGTATCTGCCTTAAAAATGTCAAAACTTTTGTAAACCGGCCATATATAACGCTTTGATTTGTCAGGCACTGGTGGACAATCCTTCGATGATAAGTGTGTGGAAGCATATAAAATATATTTCCCATCCGGATAAAAAAATGAACAAGTTGTACGCCCTGTACCCGTACTAACCAACTTTGGATGAAAAGGTTCCTCCGGTGTTTCAGGAAGTTTTCCCATCCATATCTGATCGCAAAGGATACCTTCTTTAGGGTTTGTTTTTTGAAAAATAAGATACTTTCCATCGAAACTTAAATAGGCTTCAGCATTGTCACCTCCAAAAGTTAGTTGCCTGAGATTTTTAAAATGCTTCTCTTCAGGATACTGTAGAGTATCGGTT
>JADGPY010000051.1 GCA_017882205.1 Chitinophagaceae bacterium | reverse complement strand
TTCTGGATGATCTTCCTTTAGCAGACCAGAATTTTATCAATTCCCGTAAAAGCCTGATGAAGGATATTGAGACAGACAGAATCACCAATGATGGCATTATTATGAATTATCTCAATGCAGTAAAGAAAGGGGTTGATCATGATCTGAGAAAGGATAATTATGCGCAGTATGCAAACATCACATTAAATGATCTCTCTAAATATCATAGGGATGTATTATCCAAAAAGCCATACACTTATTGCGTGGTAGCTTCAGAAAAAAGGATCAATGTAGATGATCTTAAAAAATATGGCGAGGTGAAGAAGCTGGGACTAACTGAATTATTTGGGTATTAATTTGGTTATTCATCAAAATAAAATAAAACACGGAGAAGCATTTCGTGTTTTGTTTTTCTTACCTTCCGTGTACCAATCTAATATCGATCTAATACTGATCTTTTACCGATCTAATACCCATCTCACACATACTTCGCTGCTACTATTTAGTTACTTCATAGATTATCCTGATTTCATATAGCGGAGTTGGGATATCTATGGACTATCTTTCAATTATTAATGAAATATGCATACCATGAGTATTAGATTGAAAGGAGATTAATAGGAGATAGATATTAATAGGAAAGGTATGCGGGATTTCTTACTTGCGGATTTTAGAATATGTTTATCCCTCTTATTTCAGTAAATTCAATAATCATTAATTCATAAGATGAATGTTTCGAAACACTTGGAGCACAACTGCTTTTGAGGCCTGGAAGAATGGGAATATTCACTCAAGCTGCAAAAAAATTAGTGAATTCGTATTATAAAAATTACTTCGATGACTGATAAAAGAAATATTATAAACTTGATGAAATTGGCTTTATAGGCACCCAGGAAAAGAAATTTAGACTTACAGAAGATCAGATTAATAAAACCGGTGAGATATTTCGTGCTGCAAAAGAAAAGAGGGAATCCAGGGGTAATCTAAAGCATTATAACAAAGTACCAGGATAGAATTATTTCCAGAAATCGGGAACATTAATCTTTCTACCAATATTCAACCCCTAACCGGGTTGGAGATTCTGTGATGTATGCTTTCTTTCTACCAATATTCAACCCTTAACGGGGTTCCCTCAAAATATTTCCACATTTTCTTCCTCAACCGAACATCGTAAATGTCATTTTATGTATATTGTATTTTAATAGTTCAGAATTGAATTAGGAAATGTACCCGAATTATTAACTCCTAAACGTTTGCTATGCCAGAATTTGATACTGCACATGTAAAAAACATTGTTCTGCTTGGACACTCCGGAAGTGGTAAAACTACCCTGGCGGAAAGTATGCTTTTTGAAGCGGGCCTCACCCATAAGCTTGGAAGTATAGAAGAAAAAAGTACCGTAAGTGATTATACCGACCTGGAAAAGGAGCGGGGTAATAGTATCTTCTCCAAATTGCTCCATACTCATTGGAAAGGGTATAAGATAAATATATTGGATACCCCTGGCTATGATGATTTTTCCGGTGAGGTGATCAGTGCTTTACGTGTTGGAGATACAGGCCTGATGCTGTTAAATGCCAGCAGCGGTGTGGAAGTAGGCACTGATATTATCTGGGAATACACAGAGCAGTTCAAAACGCCCATGATATTTGTTGTTAACCAGCTTGATCATCCAAAAGCAGACTTCACCAAAACGGTAAAAGAAGCTAAAAACCACTTTGGAAATAATGTTGTAGTTGTACAATATCCTCTAAATGTAGGTTTAGGTTTTAATGCCATTGTTGATGTGCTTAATATGGTTTTGTATAAATACTCAGAAGGGAAACCGAAGCCTGAAAAACTTCCAATACCAGAAGAAGAAAAAGCAACCGCGGAGAGGTTACATAAAGAACTGATCGAGTCAATTGCCTCCAATGATGAGAGCCTTATGGAAAGTTATTTTGAGAAGGGTGAGTTAACCGAAGACGAAATGAAGGAAGGCTTGCATCTTTCAATGCTCAGGCATGACCTGTTTCCTGTTTTCTGTATCTCGGCCAAACAAAACAGGGGAGTTGCCCGGCTAATGGGATATCTGGATAATGTATGCCCACCTGCTAATGAGATGCCACCCCAGACAACCCTGAATGGTACTATATTAGAATGCGATGCTAAAGGGCCTGCTTGTATATTTATTTACAAAACAGCTACTGAGCCTCATATTGGTGATCTGAGCTATTTTAAAGTTTATTCGGGTATCATCAAAAGCGGAATGGAACTTATAAACGAAACCACCTCTGTTACCGAAAGGATTAACCAGTTGTTCGTGGTAGAAGGGAACAAAAGAATTCCGGTAACTGAATTGGTGGCAGGAGATATCGGGGCTACTTTAAAACTGCGTAACACTCATACCAACAATACTTTGCATGAAAAAGGTAAAAATATAGAATTGCAGCCGATTGTTTTTCCTGAATCTAAAATGAGCATTGCGATAGCAAACGCCAAAAGAGGGGAAGAAGAAAAACTGGCTTCAGCATTACACCAGTTGCAGGAAGAAGATCCTACTTTAAAAGTTGAAGTTTCGGCTGAATTAGGTCAAACCTTATTACACTGCCAGGGGGATATGCACTTGACTGTGATCAAGTGGAAACTTCAAAATGTGTTCCACCTGGATGTACAATATTTTAAACCAAAGATCGCTTATCGGGAGACCATCCGCAAAGAGGCTGAAGCCATCTATCGTCATAAAAAGCAATCCGGAGGTGCCGGGCAATTTGGCGAAGTGTCTATCAGAATTGAGCCATGGTATGAGGGAATGCCTGAACCGCATGGGCTTAACGTTCGTGGTAGAGAAGAATTCAACCTGCCGTGGGGAGGCAAACTGGTGTATTATAATTGTATCGTTGGTGGTGTAATAGACCAACGATTTCTTCCATCTATCATGAAAGGGATTATGGAAAAAATGCACCAGGGTCCAATAACAGGATCGTATGTAAGAGACATTCGTGTTTCTGTTTTTGATGGGAAAATGCATGCTGTGGATAGCAATGATCTTTCATTTAAAATTGCCGGGATGATGGCCTTTAAGGAGGCGTTTCAAAAAGCGGATCCTCTTCTGCTTGAACCCATATATAGCGTGGAAGTGCGGTGCCCGGATGATTTAACGGGTAATATTATGGGTGATCTGCAAATGCGGCGTGGTATAGTTGAAGGGGTAGATGCCGAAGGACATTTTACTATTGTGAAGGGCCATGTACCTCATGCTGAACTTCACCAATATGCTTCATCATTAAGAGGACTTACACAGGGGATGGCAAGATTCAAAATGAAGTTCCTTGAATATGCACCTGTTTCTGCTGATCTGCAGAAGAAGCTGGCTGATGCTTATAGTAAAGAATCTACAGAGTTGTTGGAGTTGATTTGATTTCTTCCTGCAAAATTATTGGCGGGTGGTGATAAATTAAATGCGCACATTTCAAATAATCGTCTACCAGGGTTTACAATAATACATAAGGGTGGGATTCCCAAACACCAATTCACTTCCATTTGCTTTGTAAACATTCAATTGCCAGGAATGTTTATCTGTAACAATATTTAATTTTTGTCCTGAAAGGGTAATAGTACAGGACATTGAATCGGTTCTGTCTGAATGGAAAAAAGTAAGGTTGCCATAGGCATTATCTCCTTCTGCCCGGGTAATATTCATGGCCTTGACCAGGTATTCATCACTTGCAATGGCTCCAGGTGCAGCGTCACGCCGGTAAACCATCCAGTTGCCAATTAAATCTGAAGATTTCGCATTAATGGGAGTAGTAAATTTTTCAGGTGTTACAGAATTAGAAGGAAGTGTTTCATACCAGAAGCTTTTCTTTTTAATTAATGTATGAATGTATTTATCTCTATCATCAAGAACTGCTTCCTGGCGGTTCACAGAGCGAATTGTAAACACATCGGCAGCGGCTACCAATTCATTCCCTGGTTCAATACTAGCTTTACCTCTCATGCTCATAGTTACTCCATCCCTGGTGAAAACATCATTAGTTCCAGTAAAATGGTAAAATAATGTGTCGGTGAAATTCACCGGAGCATTAGTTTGTCGATCTCTGCGAGAGATTTCCTGCCACCTTCCCGTAAACTGGTTTATGGTGAATGTAGATTTATCATTTGCAGAGGGTTTTGTGATAATAACGGGTTTCTCACCTTTTCTCACCACCTTGGTTACCTTTTGTTGTGCTATGACAGATATATTTACAGAAATTAGGACGGCAGTTGATAAAAATAATTTTGTAAACATGGCATTTTTTTAAATTGAGTTGCAACGTCTATGCCAAAATGGAGGGGATTAGTTAAAAGGCTAAGAAAGTATACATTAAATTGCATACAATTAATAAATGATCCAAATGAAAAAATATATTTTACTGTCGGGCCTGGCAATAATTATTTGCTCGTTATTGAATGCCTCAGCTCAAGACACAAAAGATGTGTGGACAAAGCCCAAAGCGGAAAAATGGTTTAATAAGAAAGAGTGGCTTGGAGGATTGAAGTTGAAACCACACAAATCAGTGGATGTACTTGAATTCGCAAAACAGTATCACATCAATCAAATTTATTGGGATAAGGCCTTTGCATTCCTGAAAAACAATGACCTCAGTAAAATGGCAAAAGGCAAATATCCTATTGATGGCGACAATGTATTTGCTACCATTACCGAAGATCCTACTAAGGATTTTGATAAAACAACCTGGGAGTCACATCGGAAATACATTGATCTGCAATATGTGATAGAGGGTAAAGAATTGATTGGTGTATTCCCTGTTTCTAAGGCGGTGGTTACGAAAGAGTATGATGAGAAAAAAGATGCTGCAAACTATTCTGCTGAGGGTAAGCAATATCCGGCAACACCGGGAACTTTTTTCCTTTTCTTTCCCGGAGACGCACACAGGCCTAACATTACACCTGGTGGAAATAAAGCAGATAAGAAAATAGTGATTAAAGTGAGGGTTGGATAAACAGCCAGTTCTAAGAACTAAGAACTAAGAACTTTCTCATTGCTCTGATGAAGTATAATTAAATTGATTGCTTAAACATCTTCATGAAGAAATCAAATAATTACCTGCTGCCTGTGATCCTGGTAACATCCTTATTTTTTTTATGGGCTTTTCTGCATAATATTAACCCAATACTAATACCACATTTAAAAAAAGCCTGCCAGCTCACAGATACTCAATCTGCCTTTATTGATACTGCTGTATACCTGGCTTATTTTTCTGTTGCACTTCCCGCCGGATTGTTTATGCATAAGTATGGCTATAAAAAGGGAATATTGTTTGGTCTCTTTTTATACGGCTTAGGGGCCTTATTATTTTTGCCTGCAGCATCAACACGTAATTATGCTTTTTTTCTTGGCGCATTATTCGTAATTGCGAGCGGAGCTACCTTTCTGGAAACAGTTGCTAATCCTTATATGGCAAAATTGGGCGATGAGAAAACGGGCGCAAGAAGATTGAATTTTGCACAATCCTTCAATGGAGTGGGGGCTTTCCTGGCACCTATACTGGGAGGCCAATTTATTTTATCTGGTGTTGAACATTCAACGGTTGAGTTAAAACAAATGACTGCTTCCGGACAGTTGAACAGTTATTTACAATCTGAAGCTGATACAGTTAAGATTCCCTATTTAGTAATTGCTGCAGGGGTATTACTATTGTTTGCATTGTTTTTTGTTTCCAAATTACCGGAAGGCGAAAGCGTCCATGAAAATATTAAGGGATCATTTTCATTCAAAGTGTTACGTATACCGCAGGTAAAATGGGCTGTGGTAGCACAATTTTTTTATGTTGGTGCGCAGGTTGGTGTTGGAAGCTTTTTTATCCGTTTTTCCAGGTATACCATGGACCTTCCTGAAAAGCAAGCTGCTTATTGGTGGGGATCAATTGCAATGGTTGGATTTATGGCTGGACGTTTTAGTGGTACCTTCCTGATGAAGTATATAAAACCTGAGCACCTGCTTAGATTATATACAGTAATTAATGTCATTTTAGTTGCTATTGCTGTATCTACTCACGGGAAAATAGCCGTATATACATTAATGGCAGTTCCCTTTTTTATGTCAATTATGTTTCCAACTATTTTTGCTTTTGGCGTTAAGCGACTAGGTGAAGAAACCAAAATTGCTTCATCATTTATAATAATGTCTATTGTTGGAGGTGCTATTTTTCCATTGATAATGGGAAGAATTTCAGATGCGACCGGAGGTAATATACAATTAGCTTATATAGTGCCACTACTTTGTTTTGTAATTGTGTTATTTTACGCACTTTCGCAAAAACCGGAAACGAATAACACAGAAGCGGCTTTGGCATAAACACATTAAGTTAAGTCTATGAAGAAATATTGCCTAACACTTGATCTGAAAAATGATCCAGAACTGATTCGGCAATATGAGGACCATCACCGTGCTGTATGGCCTGAAATAATTAAGTCGATCAAAGATTCAGGGATTGAAAACATGGAGATCTATAGGCTTGGCAACAGGTTATTTATGATTATGGAGGTAAATGATGATTTTAGTTTTGAAAAGAAAGATAAGGCTGATCGGGAAAACCCGAAAGTGCAGGAATGGGAAGATCTGATGTGGAAGTATCAGCATCCCCTGCCTACAGCGCGGGAGGGTGAAAAGTGGATGTTGATGGATAAGATATTCAGTTTAAATGATCAATAGGAAAAAAGCCAGTTCTAAGCCCGCCTACGGCAGGCAGGTTTGTTAGTTATTTAGTTATGTTTAACTGTTGAAAATTCAAATATATAATCATGAAACTTATACGATTTGGGAAGGCAGGGAATGAGAAGCCCGGGGTGTTGATAGATGATAAATATTTTGATGTATCTGAATTCATTAAAGAGTATGATGAAAAATTCTTTACCTCTGATGGGTTGGAGAAACTGCGGGATATTCTCGGGTCAAGAATAATAAATGATTGTCCGGAAGTTCCGGGGAATGTGAGACTGGGAGCACCAATTGCAAGGCCGTCGAAGATAGTATGTATCGGACTGAATTATGCTGATCATGCAAAAGAGACGGGAGCACAGGTACCGTCAGAACCTGTGATCTTTCTTAAATCTACTACTGCTCTCGTTGGCCCGGGGGATGATATAATGATGCCAAGGAACTCAAAGAAAACCGATTGGGAAGTTGAGCTCGCGGTTGTAATTGGTAAAAAGGCCAGTTATGTGGAAGAAGATGAGGCATTAGATTACGTGGCAGGATACTGTTTACATAATGATGTAAGTGAAAGGGAATTCCAGCTCGAGAGGAATGGCACCTGGGATAAGGGAAAAGGTTGTGATACATTTGCACCGATGGGTCCATTTCTGGCGACGAAAGAGGAACTTGCGAATGTGGATGATCTTCGTTTATGGCTAACCGTTAATGGAACAAAAATGCAGGAAGGTAATACGTCGAATTTTATTTTCAGGATACCATTACTTGTCTCCTATGTAAGCCAGTTTATGACGTTGCTTCCTGGTGATATCATTTCAACCGGAACGCCAGCTGGTGTAGGATTAGGAATGAATCCCCCCGTTTATTTAAAGGAAGGCGATATAGTTGAACTCGGTATTGACGGTCTAGGCAGCTCAAAACAGGCAGTTAAAGCATATGCAAATAATTGATTCGCATCAGCATTTCTGGAAGTATGATTCCGTAACGCATAATTGGATAACGGATGAGATGTCAGTTCTGCAGAAGAATTTTCTACCGGGTGATCTTCTTCCAATATATGAGCATTATTCTATATCAGGTTGCATAGCGGTACAGTCTGATCAGTCAGATGCAGAAACTCAGTTTCTTATTGATTTGGCCTCAAGGAACGAATTCATTAAGGGGGTTGTTGGATGGGTGGACCTTCGGGCAGAAAATATTCATGAGCAACTTGAAGCCTATAAGCAGATCAAAATACTAAAAGGGTTCCGGCACGTTCTGCAGTCTGAAGAAGTCAGGGATATGATGCTTGGGAAGAATTTTCAAAAAGGGATCAAAGCATTAGAGGAATATGGATTTACTTATGACATCCTTATATTGACAGACCAGCTTAGTTATGCTGAAAAATTCGTTGATTTATTCCCTCAACAAAAGTTTGTTCTTGATCACATGGCCAAACCTGGGATCAAAATGCATGACATCGAAGGATGGAAGAAAAACATTTCATTATTAGCATCAAGGAAGAATGTGTTTTGCAAAATTTCAGGGATGGTAACGGAGGCAAGTTTGACTGAATGGCAATACCAGGATTTCATACCTTACATTGATGTGGTAGTAGAAACGTTTGGTTTAGACCGTATCATGTTTGGGTCCGACTGGCCGGTATGCCTTTTAGCTGGATCATACGGTGAAATACTCAATATAGTTCAAACATATTTTTCTACTTTTAGCAAGAGCGAACAACAAAAAGTATTTGCTGATAATGCAGTTCAATTCTACAACCTGAAATAAAATACTATGGACCTTCAATTAAAACAAAAAGTGATCATTGTAACCGGTGGTGCCAAAGGCATAGGCGCAGGAATTGTAAAAGTATTATCCGTTGAAGGAGCTATACCCGTTATCGTTGGCAGAAACGAACAGGATAACCAGAAATTAGTTGATGAGCTTTTGTTATCGGGTAATGAGGCATTCCATGTGACTGCCGAACTGAGTGTACCCGATCAAAGCGAAAAAGCTGTGAAGGAGATCATACAAAAATATGGGCATATTGACGGATTAGTCAATAATGCCGGAGTTAATGATGGAATTGGATTAGAGCATGGAAACTATGAAGGATTTATGACCTCCCTTCATAAAAATGTGGTGCATTATTACCTGATGGCTCATTATGCGTTGCCAGAATTAATAAAATCAAAAGGGTCTATTGTAAACATCAGTTCTAAAACCGCTGAAACAGGGCAGGGCGGCACTTCGGCGTATGCTGCGGCCAATGGGGCACGTAATGCATTGACGAGAGAATGGGCTGTTGAATTACTGAAATACCACATAAGGGTAAACGCAGTTATTGTGGCTGAGTGCTTTACTCCGTTATATGAAAAATGGATTATGACCTTGCCTAATC
>JADGPY010000050.1 GCA_017882205.1 Chitinophagaceae bacterium | reverse complement strand
ATGGTGCAAAGATATAAGGATGAAAAGTTCTTATCAAAAAAGAAGTAAAATCCGTTAATTCCTCATTAATTCTAGCAATATTAGGAGGTAAAAAGCGTTGATTATTGTACCTTTCAAATAAGTTTAGCTTACTGCCTCGTGTATTTTCAATATGAAGAAATTTTACAAATCGATCATACTGCTATTTATTCCATTGGTTACATTAGCCCAAAAGGCACCCTATGAAGTAAAACTGAAGACTGGCTCATTTAATCCTATCCTTAATTTTAATCCAGGGATTAAGGCAGAAATTCAACCAGCGCTATATAATCACCAATACTTTATACTGGCTACCTTCAGTGAACTACCAGGCGCGGCTCAACAAAAGCAATTAGCATCATTAGGGATTTTTTTAGAGCAATACCTTGGAGGTTCTACTTATTTCACCACGATCAATGAAAGCAGTAATTTTTCATTGCTTCCAAATTATAAGATCGCCGGATTAAATATTTTACCTGCGAAGTACAAGATCGATCCACAATCGACTGCCATTGCAGATAAAACTGCACCCTCAACTATTGCGGTCTCCTTTTCAAAAGCAATCAGCCGGGTAGAAGCAGGAACAATTTTTCAAAAGGAAGGCGCTGTGTTGGTTCATACAAAATTTGATACTGAAGGATTGCTATTCATCAGGGTGTCGCAGGAAAAACTGGCTCACATCGCGGCTCTTCCTTTTATTTTATATATGAACCCGCAGGTTATAACAGACCGGCCTGTGAATTACAATAACAACGCTGCTCATGGCAATGATGCATTGTCTTATAGTGGAATAGGCGGAAGGGGTTTAACGGGCAAAAACATTACAGTAGGGGTTGGCGATAATTCGGATGTATCTACTCATATTGATTTTGCCGGAAGACTCATCAATAGAAATCCTACTACGGTTACTTTACATGGAACACATACTATGGGCACCACTGGAGGAGCCGGGATATTAAATGTGAAGTATAAAGGCATGGCCCCAGGGTCAACCATCATCAGCCAGCTTTTTAGTGATGTTATAATTAATGCGCCTACATTAATAACGGATTATAATCTTACACTAACTAATAATTCTTATTTTGATGGGAATCCTGGCTGTGCCGGAGAAGGTGTTTATGATGTGTTAAGTAACTACGGTGATCAGCAGCAGAGGAGCTATTCACAACTCCTGCATGTGTTTGCTGCAGGAAATGATGGAGGAGGAGCATGCACTCCTTTTCCTTTCAGTTATGGAACCATTAAATCTGGCTGGCAATGCGCCAAGAACGTTCTAACTGTGGGGGCATTTGATAATGCGAACAATAGCATCGCTTTTTTTTCAAGCCGTGGCCCTGTACAGGATGGCCGGTTGAAACCGGAAGTGGTTGCTGGTGGGGTATCTGTTACTTCAACTTATCCATACAATACTTATGGCAGTAGCAGTGGAACCAGCATGGCTACTCCTACTGTGACGGGTTCTATCGCCTTATTATCCCAACGTTTCAAACAGTTAAATGCCGGGGCAAATCCGGGGAATGCTTTACTAAAAGCACTTGTTTGTAATACAGCGGAAGATATGGGTAATCCCGGGCCGGATTTTACCTATGGATTTGGCAAATTAAATACTCGGCGGGCCGTAGAAGCCCTTGAGTCAGGAAGATATGAGATCAACAGTATTAATAATTCTTCTAATAATGCACATACTGTTACTGTACCCGCTGGTTCAAAGCAAGTAAAAATACTGTTATATTGGAACGATAAGGAAGCCTCGGCTGGTGCTGGTACTGCTTTGATCAACGACCTGGATCTTACTGTAACTGAACCTAACCTAACCCTGCATCTTCCACTCACTTTAAGCAGCGCTCCTGCCTCCGTGAGTAATACGGCAATCGAAGGAGTGGATCATTTGAATAATATTGAGCAGGTAGTAATCAACAATCCACCAGCCGGAAATTATAGTGTTAACGTACATGGATTTTCCGTGCCCTTTGGCCCGCAGGAATATATTCTTACTTATGAGATCATTAATCCCTCTGTTTTTCTTGAATATCCATTTGGAGGGGAAACATGGGTGCCCGGAGAAATAGAAACCATACGTTGGTCGGCTTCAGATCCTGATACAAATCCATTCACCCTTGAATATTCACTTGATAATGGTGGTTCATGGGTTACGATAGATAATAATATTTCTGCTATTCAAAGAACTTATGGATGGGTTGTTCCTTCTACTTTTTCTAATACAACATTGATCAGGATAACGAGGAATAGTACCTCCTTTTCAGATCAAAGCCATTTTAATTTCACCATACTTGGGCAGCCGGGCCTTGTTGTAACCCTGCCTTGCCCTACCTATGCACAGATTGACTGGCCTCTTGTTACTGGGGCAACATCCTACGATGTTCTATTGCTTGATAATGACACAATGAAAATAGTAGCTAATACAACTTCCAATTCTTATTTATTAAGCGGGCTTGATCCTGCGAAAAGTTATTGGGTATCGGTTACGGCTAAAAACGGAACTACCAGTGGTAGGCGTTCATTGGCAACTAATTTTACTCCGAGGCTTGGGGTATGTACACTAACCACATTTGATAATGACCTTATAGTGGATAGCATTATTGAACCCGTCAATGGCCGTCAGTTTACCACTACTTCGCCTTTACCTGTTAAGCCTATAAAGATCAAAATTAGGAATTTGGATGATGTTGCTTCCGCCGGATTATTCACTGTTTCATATAGTATCAACGGGGCTGCTCCCGTAACTGAAACAGAATCTTCAAACATACCTGCAGGTGGTTATCTCGTCCATACTTTTGCGCAACAAGCCACGGGTGCAGGGCCATTTGTTGACAGCATTAAAGTTTGGGTTACAAAAGGCACGGATACCCATCATGAAAATGATACAGCCTCAACCATAGTTAAATTACTTTCGAACCCTGTTCTAACATTGCCACTTACTGAAGGGTTTGAAACCGCTGTAAATAAAGAATATGATAAAAATACCAACGGCCTGGATGGGCTCGATAACATCGATCTCCAGGTTTCTACTACAAGAGGACGGGCAAGGCCTTTTGTTAACACTGGATTTGCTCATAGTGGAACCAGGGCAATAACACTTGACCAGGCCCCTGCAGATCCATCTTCAAATGCGGATAGTATGTTCTTAACTGGCAACCTGTCTTCTTATTCTTTACCTGCAAACTTACTACGGCTGGATTTTTATTATAAGAACCAGGGACAGCCAAACCTGCCGGGAAATAAAGTGTGGATAAGGGGATCAGATACAAGCGTATGGCTGGAAGCATATGACCTGTATGCAAACCAGGGCAATATTGGTGCATATAAATTAGCCAGGGCCATCAATATCAATGATATATTATCTTCCGCTACCCCACAGCAAAATGTAACCAGTAGTTTCCAGGTTAAATTTGGCGAGGAAGGCTATACCTCTGCCAACACACCATATCCTGAATCAGATGAAGATGATGGATACACATTTGATGATATTACTATTTCAGAAGCTATAAATGACATAGGCTTAATCCAGGTTATTTCTCCATCCCTGGCTGGTTGCGGGTTATCGTCAAGCGTACCAATAAGTATAAGAGTAAGAAATTATGCAGGCACCTCTGCAAATAATATCCAGGTTAATTATAGAGTAAATGGGGGGCCGGTGGTCACTGAAAACATTCCATTAATAAATGCAAATCAAACGCTCAATTATACTTTTGCAACAACTGCTAACCTGGCCGCCTATATTGATTACTCGCTTGATATTTGGGTGAAGTACATCGGCGATAATTATCCTAACAACGACAGCATTATCAATTATTCATTTCATAATAGCCCGCTTATTAACACATTTCCTTACCTCGAGCGCTTTGAGGCGTCGGATGGGAATTGGTATAGTAAGGGAACTAATTCTTCGTGGCAATGGGGAGTTCCTGCCGGCACCATTATTAATAAGGCTCCAAATGGAGCAAAGGCCTGGGTAACAAATCTAACGGGAAATTATAACGATAATGAACTTTCATACCTGTATTCGCCATGTTTTGATCTTAGTGGTATGACGCAGCCTGTACTTTCATTCAGCCATATTTTTAAAATGGAAGATAACTGCGACTGCGATTATCATTGGATTGAATATTCACCGGATGGTGGAATAAGCTGGCAAAAGCTGGGGGCTGTAGGAAGTGGTACCAACTGGTATGACAATGCAGTGTATCAAAGATGGCAGGCGTCAAATACCAAGTGGCATGTATCAAGCATAGATCTGCCGGTGAGTTTAAGCATAATCCGTTTTAGATTTGTAGTTTTCAGTGATGGAGCAACAAATTTTGAAGGGGTGGGCGTAGATGATATCCATGTATTTGATAAAGCAAAAATTTACAGTGGTTCGGATGTTACTGGTATAACGCTACCTGTAAGTGGAACTAATTGGATAAATTTTTCAGTTGGAGGTGATCGGGTTGTTTCGATAAACCCTAATGGGCAAAATCTGGGAGCTACTTCTGTTGACGTTCATTTTAATAGCGGTCCTGTCCGCATAAGTAATAATCAATATTACCTGGATAGGAATATTGTTATCAGAGTATCTAATCAACCTTCTCAATATGTTGGGGTACGTTATTATTTCACTAATATTGAGGCCAACAGGTTAATCTCTGCCACAGGTTGTGGAAGCTGTACAACCATCAAGGATGCCTATGAAGCGGGTGTTACGAAATACAGTGGTACTGCGCTTGATGAAAATGGTACCCTTGCCGATGACAGCCTTGGTTTCTTCCAGTTCATTGATCCAATAAACGTTGACATCATTCCCTATGACAATGGATATTATGCCGAGTTTGGAGTAAACACCTTTAGTGAATTTTGGATAAACAATGGGGGAGCTAATGGTATTTCGCCACTACCGGTTACCCTTCTAAATTTTGATGCTACCAAAGACGGTGATCATTCTAAATTAACCTGGACTACTTCACAAGAGATCAACAGTGATAAATTTATTGTAGAAAGATCCGGCAATGACATTGATTTTATAAATATTGGGAGTGTTGCTGCCAAAGGCAACAGCAGCAGCACAAGCCAGTACCAGTACATAGATAACCAACCTTTGAATGGTGTCAATTATTACAGGTTGAAGATTGTTGAATTAAACAGCGCTAACCGCCATAGTATAGTAAGAAAAGTAGTATTTGGAAAGGTTGCCAATAATATTGTATATCCGAATCCTGTCAGTAATGGTGTATTATTTATTCAAACATCTGATAATTGCAAATTGGTAGAATTGTTTGATATAACAGGGAAGTTGCTAAATACTTTTAGCACCATGGGAATCATTAACCAATTGAACATAGGAAAATTACCCGCCGGTATATATCAACTTCGAATACATACTTCAATCAATGTAGAAACTAAAAAGATAGTGGTGAAATAGTTTTGTCGCGAAGCGCGTAGTGAGAATTCCGTATTTTGCTTGAAATTTGAAATATGGCGGCACAACCTTGGCGTACAGGTACAATATTAAAAATGGTTAACGAAACTTATAATACCCGTCGCTTGTTCATTAGAGTGAATGACCTTGAACAATTTGATTTTAAGCCAGGTCAATTCGTAACTCTTGATCTCCCTATACATGAAAAGATAAACAAACGTTGGCGTAGTTATTCTATTGCAAGCTGGCCTGATGGTTCGAATATATTTGAACTGTTGATTGTTTTATTACACGGAGGAGCGGGTACCACTTATTTATTCAATGAGATTAATGAAGGAAGTGAATTAAAGTTCCGCGGCCCACAAGGGGTATTTACCTTGCCTGATCCAATTGACAAAGACCTGTTTTTTATTTGCACAGGAACTGGTATAGCTCCTTTTAGAAGTATGACCAAGTTTATTCAGCTCCACAATATTCCACATAAAGAAATCTACCTTATTTTTGGTTGTAGGACAAAAAACGACCTGCTTTACTTTGATGAATTAACTGAACTGGAGAAAGAGCTCGAAGGATTTAAATACCTCCCAACATTAAGTCGAGAAGATTGGGAAGGAAAACGTGGGTATGTCCATGCATTGTATGAAGCAATATGCAAAGAAAACAGCGAGAAGCACACAGATGGAGCACCTGCCCCAGCATCATTTTATTTATGCGGATGGAAGGCAATGATAGATGAGGCTAAGGAAAAGATCTTGCAACTGGGTTATGATAGGAAGGCGATACATTTAGAGCTCTATGGGTAAGCTGGGATAGGGAAGGCCTTTTAAGCTTCTTACAACTAAAAATGCCGCTTTTCAGCGGCACTTTCAAAAACTTTCTGGTGGGGGTTTAATTCGGCGTATGGACCACAATGATTTATAAAAGTCGCGTATCCAAAATACACGACTAAATTAATTACATTCCTGTCGGCATTGGGGCGATTTCTCTTACTTCAATATTGCCTTCGTTATCAATATGCGGACAGTCTTTTGCCAATTCCGAAGCATTTTCAAGGCTTTCTGCTTTTATAATCAGATAGCCACCTACAATACCCTCTTTTCCTGCATTAACTGGTTCATCGATAGTTCCCGATGCCGATACGACCTTACCTCCGGAAACCACTGGCAGTCCACCAACTAACTGACCGTTTTGGCCAAGTTTGCCCATATACACACCCCAGGCTGCCATTTCTGCTTTACCTTCTTCTTCTGTTTTGGTATTCATTGGCTTGCCGCCTCTTAACAATAATAAGTACTCCTTCATTTTTTTAAATTTAGTGGTTAAAAATATTTTGATCTACTACTTAATAACGAATGAGTTTGCTGGGATTGGACAGGTTTTGATAATTTTTTTCGCAAAATGTAACAAAGGGATATACTTTTAATATCCTTTGAATCCTTTTCGAGAAAATATTAATATTAAGTGCTGCTAATGTAGAACAATAGACTTGGATTTTGCAAGTTTAAGGTTATTTTTAATTAGACTCTTATGAGCATATGATATCCAAAAACAATTAATTAATTTTCTCCTCAACAATCTTCCTAACTTCCTCGATGGGCATCCTTTCCTGCGCCATTGAATCGCGATACCTGATCGTTACAGTATTGTCTTCCTTTGTTTGGTGATCTATCGTAACACAAAATGGCGTACCAATCGCATCCATCCGTCTGTAGCGCTTGCCAATCGCATCCTTCTCTTCATAAAAGCAGTGAAAGGATTGTTTGCATTCATTCATCAGATCTTTTGCAATCTCTGGTAGTCCATCCTTCTTTATCAGTGGAAGTATTGCCAACTTGATAGGCGCAATTTTTGGTGGTAGCCGCATTACTACCCTGCTATCTTCTGTTCCATCTTCTTTGTTCCATTTTTCTTCCTCATATGCAAGACTAAGAATAGTTAACACCAGCCGGTCAAGGCCAACAGAGGTTTCTACAACATAGGGAATATAATTTCCATAGGGCCTTCCATCTTCGTTTATATCGTTATCAAAATACTGGATCTTCTTTTTGCTGTATAGCTGGTGTTGCTTCAGATCAAAATCGGTTCTTGAATGAATACCTTCTAATTCTTTCCATCCAAATGGAAACTCGAATTCTATGTCTAAAGCGGCATCTGCATAATGGGCTAATTTCACATGGTTGTGATAGCGTAATTTATCATTTGGAATGCCAAGGCTCACATGCCACTTCCTTCTTTCTTCTTTCCAATATTCGAACCATTGCATTTGTGTACCCGGGCGAATGAAGAATTGCATCTCCATCTGCTCAAATTCTCTCATCCTAAAAATAAATTGCCGGGCTACTATCTCATTGCGAAAGGCTTTGCCTGTCTGGGCAATTCCAAATGGGATTTTCATCCGGCCTGTCTTTTGGACGTTTAAGTAGTTTACAAAAATACCCTGAGCGGTCTCTGGGCGTAAATAGATGGTCTCGGATTCTTCAGCAACACTACCGATTTGAGTGCTGAACATCAGGTTAAACTCTCTTACATCTGTCCAGTTGCATGTTTTACTAATGGCGCATTTTATCTTATTGTCTTCAATTAATTTTTTTAGGCCGGGATAATCATTTACCATTAGTAGTTTTTCCATTGATTGGATCACTTCTGCAGCAAGGTCTTTATTACCTAATGCTTCCTGTTCTTCCGCAAAGGTTTCAATCAGGTGATCGACGCGATAGCGCTTATTGCTGTCTTTGTTATCGATCATGGGGTCACAGAAATTGTCGATATGGCCACTGGCTTTCCAGGTTGTTGGATGCATGAAGATGGCCGCGTCTATGCCAACAATGTTTTCGTTTAGTTGGGTCATGCTTTTCCACCATTCATCCCGGATATTCTTTTTTAGTTGAGATCCATATTGGCCATAATCGTAGACAGCACTTAGACCATCATAAATTTCACTGCTTTGAAAAACAAAGCCGTATTCTTTGCAATGCGCGATCAGAGTTGAGAAGATGTTTGTTTCTGCCATAAGCGGCAAATATAGTTAGATATAAGATTTATTGATATCAGCTCAGCTTTTGATTCTGTTTATGCCTCTCAGCATCCCTTTCAGTTTTTTTCTTCATATTTTTTCGAAAGGCGTCGGTTAGGTCAACACCAGTTTGGTTGGCAATGCAAATGAGCACCCACAATATGTCTGCCATTTCATCGGCCATTTCCCTACCCATATCGGAAGCCTTGGAGGATTGGTCTCCATATTTTCTGACCATTAACCGGGCAAGTTCACCTACTTCCTCAACCAGGATACCCAGGTTGGTAAGCTCACCGAAATATCTAACGCCCACTGTCTTAATCCATTCGTCAACTTCTTGTTGTGCATCAGAAAGTGTTAATGATTGCATATTGCGTGTATACTAAGCCGTGATATTTTCCACTTTAAGTTTAATAATTCCTGCAGGTACATTTATTTCTGCCATCTCGCCTACAGCTTTGCCTAATAGCCCCCTACCAATCGGAGAGGATGCTGATATCTTACCAAGTTTCAGATCGGCTTCCTTTTCCGAAACAATCTGGTACGTAACCTGCTTTTTCGTACCAAGATTAGTCAGGGTAACCTTAGTAAGTATGGAGACTTTACTTGTATCTATGGTATTTTCATCCACGATCCTGGCGGTAGCTATAATTCCTTCGAGTTGTTTGATCTTTGCTTCAAGCATTCCCTGAGCTTCCTTTGCAGCGTCGTATTCTGCATTTTCCTTTAGATCACCCTTTTCACGAGCTTCGGCAATAGCTCTTGAAGCTGCTGGCCTTTCAACACCCTTCATGTGCTGGAGTTCTACCTTCATTTGCTCGAAAGTTTCTTTCTTTACGTAATTGATCTCACTCATGTCTTTAAGTTTTTAAGGGCAGTTATTTCTTCATTGAAATGAAAAAAAATACAACGCCTCATATCTACTGAGGCGTTGTATGCCTGTAAAGATAGAAAATTTTTGAAAACTTACTCTATACCAAGTTTTTGTAAAAGTACTTTTGCCATTTTGATGGAGGCTTCATCACTATACCCGGCAATATGAGGTGTTATGATAACATTAGGCTGTCCGATCAGCCAGTCTAATTGTTTTCTTTCATTTGCGGTATACGTTTCAAGTTTTTCATTCTCCAGAACATCCAGTGCGGCTCCCCTGATTTTACCCTTCTGAAGGGCGTTGATCAGTGCTCCAGTATCTGTAACTTTTCCCCGGCAGGTGCTGATAAAGAAGGGTTTGCCCTGCAATGAGTTAAAAAATGAATCATTTGCCATGTGAAAAGTTTCGTCCGTAAGTGGAACGTTTAGGCTAACCACATCTGAGTATCGGCCAATCTGTTCAAGATT